>NZ_CEVWNY010000073.1:0-14824 GCF_982384815.1 Desulfitobacterium sp.
AAAGGAGAAAATTCATGACTAATGACAAGACTAAGAGCCAAGGCAAGATCCCCAAATATCTTCTGCTCCCCAATGGAACGAGGATTCCTAAGCTAGGACAAGGTACTTGGTATATGGGGGAAAAAGCTCACCTTTGGCAGCAAGAAAAAGAAGCTTTACGCCTTGGGATAGACTTAGGGATGACCTTGATTGATACCGCCGAAATGTATGGGGAAGGATTAGCAGAAGAATTGGTGGGGGAGGCCATTCAGGGTTACCCGCGGGAAAAACTCTTTTTAGTATCGAAAGTTTATCCCCACAATGCCGGGCGAAGAAATATCTTTACCAGCTGTGAGAACTCCCTTAAACGTCTGGGAGTAGACTATCTTGACCTGTACCTACTGCATTGGCGTGGCAATATTCCCATTGCTGAGACTGTAGAGTGTATGAACCAATTAGTATCTCAAGGGAAAATTCGCAGTTGGGGTGTATCTAACTTCGATACTGATGATATGGAAGAACTTTGGTATACTCCGGGAGGGAATCAATGTTCACTAAATCAAGTCCTCTACCACTTGAATTCCAGAGGGACAGAATATGACCTGCAGCCTTGGCTTAGAGACCATCAGATCCCGATGATGGCTTATTGTCCAATGGCACATAACCAAAGTACCCGGAATAAGATTATGCAGAATATCCAAGTGCGGGAAATCGCTCGGAAGTATGATATAACCCCAGAACAATTACTTCTTTACTTTGTCTTAAAACAAAAATATGTCATTGCGATACCTAAAGCAGCTAACCCCAAACATGTTAGAGATAATGCTCAAGTAATGGATCTGATTATTAGCGAAGATGATTTTCATAAGCTTGACCATGCCTTTCCGGCTCCAACGAGAAAAACTTATCTGGATATTTTGTAAAGGAAAGAGTATCAATTCGCGCTATAAACTGCCGGCTAAGATGACCTAGCCGGCAGTTTGCATATTCGTCCTATTACATCGGAAAGGTTTCAAGTGCCGATAGTTAAGCCTGTGGCGGGTCGAAAAGGTCATTGGTTGTTGTATCAATGACCTTAACATCCCGCACACCTGTAAGAGCACCGTTGGAAGTGAAAAAAATATCACTGTTAATAATCATATCTGTAACGGCTAGGACCTCAGCTTGGGTTAGATCTTCCCGTGGATTTGGAATTGTAATCGTGAATGCGCCACCACCAACGGTGGTAAAACTTAATCGTGCTATTTTACTTGTGGTAATGGCCATTAAGTCGCCTTCTTTCCATTGAATCATTTTCCAGGTTATTCATCGCTTAAATGGAGGTTTTTCCTTAGATTTACATCAATTGCCGGATGCAGCGACAGACTGAATAAAGCCTGTGCCACATCATAAAGGGTTTATTCGCAGAAAACTGCCGATCGATTTATGCTTATTTTTGATGCCTATGGAAGCAATTTGCCTGCTTTACCCGAAGGAGGTGCACATGCTCGGGAATTGCCGAATTTGACTTCTTCCCAGGCTCTGATTCTTTTGGGGCTCCCGAAGCAAGACCGGGCTCAGTTCATCATCGAAATGGATGTGGAAGGGATGAGCACCCGTGAGTTGAAAAAGGCGGTTGATCAATGGAGGCAAGTTCAACTGAAAAATGAACAGGTCAGTGAGGAACGGGATCAAGCCCGGCAGGATAATGTAAATCTCAGGCGGGATCTGGATAAGGAAAAGGGTAAAAACGCTGGGCTGACCAGGGAAAGCGACACACTGAATGCAGAGGTGGATAATTTAAAGAAGGCCAACCAGAAACTCGAACAAGATATAGAGAATAAGCAGGCTGCCTATGACAAGCTCAAAGAAAGAATAGGGTACAAGAACATTGAAAGAATGAGTACCAGTCTTACTGAAGCCCATAACAAGGCGGAAGCCAATAAAATCGCTTTTTTGTACGACAGTTTGGACAGAACTTTTAAGGAATTAGCCTATGAGATGACTAGGTTTGCGGCGAAGAATCCGGAGGTGCATAACCTGTACAAAGAAAAAGTGAGAGATTTCCTGCTCAAGGCTATGAAGGAAAACCTATGATTATTCCTTAAAGAAGGAGCTGCTGCTTAGCTAATACCTTGTGAGGCAGTAATCCTTTAGTTATTACTACGGTACCGATGTCAACACTACCTATAAGCTCAGATTTGACCAAAGCCTTGATCAAATGTATCAGCATCCAGAATCCATGAAGAGCGTATTAAGCGTATTAAAGTAAGATGTTCGATTCTTTAAGCAAAAGACTTGAAGACGAGGATATGGCAGATCAGATAGCACTAATTCGATTTTAAACGATAACATTTTTGGGTTTAAAAAGCATTTTTTATAAATATTGGTTCTTGCCAAGCAACCTTTTGCATAAGACTATTCTACACTCATTAAAAAGTGAGAAACGAGATGAAAAAGGGGGAATCTTACTTGGAAACTCAATTAACTGTGTCACCTATCACGGGGAGTCAAGAACCATCTATGCCGAATCCACATACAAAAGCCAATAAGTTACGAGAGCTCCCCCATTTGCGGGGGCGCAACACAAAACATTTCCTCAACAGTGATGGAAGCTTAACCGCGGAAGTATCTATTCACTCCAGACATTTCAAAAACGCCCAAGGGAACTGGAATGAAATTTCTAATCGTCTTGTCAACTCGGATGAGAGCGGTTTTGGGCTCCGCAATGAAGCGAATCAATTTGAAGCTCATTTCGCGAGAAATTCTCGAGTTCCCTATTTATTCAAGATTAAGGTTGAGAGAAATCGTTCTTTTTCCTGGGGGTTAGAGAATTCGAATAATGTATCTGCTCTTTATGATGAAGAATCCGTCGCCTACTCGGAGATTCTTCAAGGTGTAGACCTAAGATACACTTCATTTTCAGATGGCATAAAAGAAGAGATAACGCTAAAGGATATTAGTGCGCCCCATACATTCCGCTTCACTTTTCAATCTGCCGGACTTATTCCTGTAATACAGCCTGATGGGTCAGTTCAATTAAACGATGAAAAATCGGGACAGACGGAGCTTATTCTGTCTAAACCCTTTATGATGGATAGTCTAGGTCAAATGAGCGAGGCCATATCCCTGACCTTAGAGCCTACCAATAACCCCAACCGCTATATCCTCGAACTAAATGCAGAAGAGGCTTGGTTAAAAGATCCCCACCGTGTTTATCCTGTAACTATTGACCCTACCGTAACCACAGTCAACTGGTATACTCCAGTTACAGGTAGTGGTGCAGATACCTATATTGCATCAAATAATACTTTAAAATACTATGCCAACTTATTCATGACCACGGGCAGGGATGTTAACCTTGGACTTACTCGGGCTTTTGTTAAATTTCCCCTCCCGACCTTGCCTAAAGGTGCAATTGTCACAAATGGTATTTTCACCCTGACTAAATACACTAAAACCAGTACACCGAGTGAAGACCTCATCGTTGCACGTGTCACAAGCGATTGGGATCAAAAAACCATCGAGTGGGGTAGCCAGCCGAGTTTTGATCAAAATGAAGAAACAAGAGTCGTGGTGAAAGGAATTCCGGGAGATTATCTTGGCAGTATTAATTTTAACGTCTGGTCTATCGTCAAAGGCTGGATCAACGGAGGACTTCCCAATTACGGCTTTATGATAGCCCATAATCAGGAAAGCAATCCCCTATTTTTCTATCGCTCAAGTGAAGCCGCCAGCGGCAATCCCTTTTTGTCCATTACTTATATGAAGGATTCCTTGGGATTAAATCCTTACTGGAGTTATGCCAATACGCCCATAGGCTCAGTCAATACCATGAATGGAAACTTTATCAGCTCTGTTCTCGATTTCTCCTTACCCGGCCGTGGCGTTCCCATTAATATTACGCGCACCTATAATAGCCGTGGCAATCTGGATGGATTGTTCGGCAAGAAATGGTTTTCCAATCTTGATATGCAGCTGCGCGTTTATAGCTGGGGAGTAGTCCTTGTCGATTCCACAGGAACCGAGCGCTCCTTCATGCTCAAAAGTGACGGCGCGACCTATGCGGCACCGGATAATTACCCTATGCAGCTCTATCGGATTGCAGGGGATTATTATATTCAAGAAGCATACACAGAGACAAGTACCTTCCAAGCTAAGCTTCCCTATGTCCGTTTCAGCGGGTCCAGAGTGGATACAGAAAACGGAGTTCAAGTTCCTGTTAAAGAAGTTGTAGAATTAGATGATGGCAAAGGCAACAAGACCATTGTTACTTGGTCAGACGCAAATGTTGTCCTTAAGGATCCATCCGGACGCACGGTTACCCTCAACCGTAATCCCGACAAAACCGTAAGTCAAATTACGACTTCAGTGGAGGCAGGTAAAATTAAGGCTTCTTATTCCTATATCAATGGCTATTTAAATAACGTAACCTATGATCGAAGCCCGGCCCCCAATACCACCATCTATTACGAATGGCAAAACGGACTGCTCTACTCTTTAACAGATAAGAAAGGAATCCCTTCCTATATTCTATCTAACAGCTCAAACCAAGTGATTAGTGTTGGCACGCTAAATCTTATAGCCAACCCTAGCTTTGAAGCCTCTAACGGAACCAATCTCGACTCTTGGACTTTGACAGTGGATAATGATGCAGGGAATATCCAGCAATTTCGCCCGACTTCCCCTCTATACGGTGCCCATGGTTTGAAAATTACAAGTCTGCTTAAGGCCGGGGCTGTAGGCTGGAGTTACCTCTATGCAAGTCAGCGGGTACCGGTTACACCAGGAAAAACCTATACCCTTTCCGCTCAAATCAGCACCAGCAATCTTGCCGGCAGGGCCTTTATCCAGATTGAGCAGCTTAACAGTACCGGTGGACATATCAGTTATCATGATACCCGCCTAAATGCATCTACCGGAACCAGTTCATGGAAAATGCACCGGCTTGAAGTTACTGCCGCTCCAAGTGCGGCTGCCTTTATCGTCTATATGGAGATTGATCACGACAGCAGTCGCTTCGGTGGCGAAGCCTACTTTGATGGTGCGCAACTGGAAGTAGGGTCTGTTGCTAATCCCATTTTCCAAGGCCATACAGACTTCCGCTATGGTACAGAATCCGGTTATCCCACCACTTGGGTCACCAGTCCCACAGGGGAATTATTCAAGTATCAAACCAACAATTATGGTAACCCTATCACAATTGTCGAGGACCCTCGGGATGGGAACCCTGTTGCCCGCACGGAATTTACTTGGGATGCTCAAGACCGTCTACGTACTCTGACCACTCCCAATCTGGTGGGTAAGACTTATTCCGATGGAATAACGCCCAAAAGATATGAATGGACTTATGATGCGGTCGGGAATCCTCTCTCGGCCAAGGAACTGGTGGAAGGCCGTCCCACAACGAAGATGACCTATTACTATAATCGTCTGGCCGAGCTTACCCAAGCCAATAACGAAAAAGTACGCAACATTTGGGATCCTGTCAACCTGAATCTCGCAACCACAATCGATCAAACCCTGAATTCAAAAGCTTTTGGTTATGATACAGTGGGAAATGTGATTCTCGAATCAAACTTATTAGGTGTTGCCGATAACCGCATCCTTAATGGAGATTTTTCTCGGGTTAATGCAAACGGCCAACCCGATGATTGGTTTGCCTATATCCCTAGCGGAGCAACAAACCGCGTCATCGCTGATGCCGATGGTCCTTTTGGCAAGAGTAATATTCTCAAGATCAGCCCGAATGGCAATCCCTATGCCTACCAGTGGACAGATTACATCACTTTAGGCGGGGTGGATCAATTCTCCATTAGTGGCTATATGCGCACCGACCAACCCGGCACCACCGGCGGAGCCGGTCTTAATATCTACTGGTTCGATGTTAATAAGAATCAAATCAGTATATCCAGATTATTCAATGTCCGCAGTCAAACCTGGCAGCGTTATGTGGACACCTTGTTAGCACCGGCCGGAGCTGTTTATGCACGGATCGCCGCGATTACCTATGGTGCCTACGATGGCTATTTTGACATGATCCAGTTTGAAAAAAGCGAAATGGCCCGAGGGTATAATCTCATTGAAAACTCATCCTTTGAGCGAGGGATATTGAGTTGGACCGTTTCCGATAGCGGAGCTAAAGTTGTCAGTGGGACAGAGTCCTCACCTTATTCCGGAAATTATTGCGCCCAAATTAATAGGGCGAGTATGGGTACATCTTGGTTAGAAACGGAATTTTCCATCCCTGTCACCCTTAACCCCGATGGAAATCTCCAGGATTACACCTTGACCGGCTTCATCAAAACTGCCAATGTGGTTAGCTCTCAATCTAATGGTGGAGCTTGGCTGCACATCTTCTGCTACGATGCCGCAGGGAAATATGTTAATGATTTTGCTTCTAAGGCTCTTATTGGCGATCGGGGCTGGACGAAAGTTGTTCGTTATATCCAGCCACCGGTCAATACCAAAACCATGAAAGTACGGGTTGAGCTTTGGAACGCTACAGGTACTGCTCACTTTGATAATATTCGTCTCAGTGTTGGAAAGCTGACCATCGGCAATGGTTACGATGACCCCAATCGAAATTATCTTACCGGTGTTACCGATCAATTAGGTAATACCGCGTCCAAGATTCCGGATGCCTATGGTCAAACAAAAACCCTAACCTCTCCCGGTGGCGAAGTAACAAATTATGTGTATAACGGTCAGGAACAGCTTACAAAGGTAACCGATAATGCGGGAAATGCCACGGATTATACCCTGGATTCCAATGGGAATGTAACGTCAGTGGTCACAGCCTCCGCTTACAACAAGACCACCTTCCAATACGATGTAAATGATAATCTCCTTCAGGAAGAAAATGAACTCGGGAATGTGACCCGCTTCGGATATGATGAAGGGGGAAGAATTAATCGGCGGAATAACCCCAATGGCACCAGTGTCAGCACGGATTACGATGCCTATGGCAACTTAAGGCAAGTGCAGCTCTCTGGTGGTCCGGTCTATGAATTCGGTTATGATCTGGAAGGACAAAGAACCGGTGCCCTCATGCGCAATGAATCCGGTCAAATCGTCAGCCAGTGGACCCATCGCTATGATGAAGTAGGTAATCTCATCAATACCGTTGAAAAAAATGGAACAGGACAGTTGATCGCTGAGGTGACCTCTCCCACCGGGAAGAAAATGTATTCTGACCTCAATCAGCTCTTGGGCTTTGATCTAAAGTATGGAGCGAACACCTACACCTATAGCTTTTCTTATACCAAGTCCAATCTTATTAAGGAGATTGTGGCGACAGGTAAGACTTTCTCCCTGGTTTATGATGAGAGTAATAATCTTACAGCTGTGGTGAATCCGGATTCGACAGTGGATGTTAATACTTATAATGAAGCCCATCAGGTTGTTCAAACCCAGACTATCGATAGTCAAAACCAGCCCAAATGGTTGAGCCGGTATCAGTATGATCAGGATGGCCGCTTAGTCAAGATCACCGGTCAGGGCATGGGAAGCCCTTCTGCAGACTATGTCTACAATAACGCAACCGAGAAGCTTAATCGCTTAACTCGAGCCATCATTCGCGACGGTGCCAACACCTATACCTTCAATTATAGTTATGATCCCGCCGGGAACCTCCTCACCATGGACACACCTCAGGGGAACCACACCTTCTCCTATGATCACTGGAATGGCACAAAAAATGACAACCGCATCTATGCTATCAACGGTTCTTCGGCAGCCACAGGCCATGACGCCAATGGGAATCTTACCAAACTCGTACTCAACGGGATAACCACCTATTATGTTTACGATTCGGCGAACCGTCTGATCCAAGTCAAGGATAATGCCGGGAATGTCACAGTAAGCTACACCTATGATGGGGATGGAAAGCGTCTTACCAAAACCGCCAATGGAGAAACTATTACCTACCATTACTTCGGCGGGCAGCTTCTCTATGAGACCTCGAATCTTGACCCGGCCAACACAGTACGGGCCCGCTACTTCTGGGGTCAAGCTGGCAAGATGCTGGGCGTCCTCTATTACAAACGAACCCTTGGCTACTCTAATTATTATTATTTCCACTACAACGCCTTAGGAGATGTCATCGCCGTCACGGATTCCTGGGGAAATGTCCAAAGAGAGTATGTTTATGACCCCTATGGGAACATAATAAAGGTAAGGGATGGCAGCGGCAATCCCGTCGATATCTTGACGGATGTGGATTTTAATCATGCGTATACGTATCGGGGATATCGGTATGACAGAGAGACGGGATTATATTATCTCAATGCGCGGTATTACCATCCGGGCATTGGGAGGTTCTTGACCAAGGATACTTGGAAAGGGGTTGCTACTGATCCACGAAGTCTGAATCGGTATATGTATACTGCTGGAGATCCGGTCAATCTTGTTGATCCAAGCGGGAATATACCTCTTCAAATAGGACCGTTTGGGTATAAGTCAATACAAATGTTGCTTTCTAACCCCCAATATCGGGAAAATGTACGAAGTAGTGTTGGAGGCGGGAATAAAACAAGTATTGTTGGCCAAAGCAGAAAGAGTGATGAAGTAAGCCGACAGGTCAATAATGCAAATAAACTACTGTTAAATACGGTTGGTTCTATAGGGGATATAAAAATTGAGAAATTATCTAAAGGAATTCCAAAAGCAATTTTGAACCGGGTAGGTCCGCTCGCAGTCTTGGGAACAGGCTATGACCTATTAACGGATTTTGCTAGTTATGAAGGTTATGATAGATATCAAGCTGCGGGGCTAACCTTACTTGGATTTGGTTTAACAATAGGATTAACGGCAATATTCCTCCCAGTTGGGGCTACTGCTGTAGCATCATTTGCTGTCGGAACAGCATTTGGCGTATCAATAGGATTTGGAATTGACTGGATAAAAGAGACTACATTAAAATCAACTAACTAAAGCTTGATAGGAGTAGAAAATGAGTCTAAGTTTCTTGCCAAACGAATTGTTTATAGTAATTGTAATTTTTGCATCAGCAGGTGTACTCAACTTAGCTTGGAAATATAAAAAGAAGATTTCGATATTATCTTTTTGGGGTTATCATTTGCTGGCACTAAATGCTCTTTTGATAATATTGCTTAGAATTTTTGAAAATCAATTCTATTTAAAATTAGTTAAAGTTTCAATTCTGCTAATATTAATTGTAAGTTCCTGTTTACTAATATATGGGAAGTTTTTAAGCGTAAAGGAAGATACCTTACAATTGAAATCTTTTAAAAGAACTATCCTGTTACTGATTATATTTCTAATTATAATGATTGCCTACTTTATAATAATACAACAACTAAATATAAGAGGAATTCTCTAAAGAATATTAGGGTGAATATTGCAGTTACAGAATTTTCTTTATAATGATCACTGAGCCATTAAAGAACAAGAAGTAGAATAATTAAAAATAGGCTTAGGAGGACCATCGGACATGAACAGAATGTTTATATGCGATGGCCTTTTTTTATTTGTAGATAGTTAAAACCAGCTGAAATAGTTAAGGAATCAAACCTTTACCCAACAAACGCCATAAAGGGCCGATTATTATTTCCACTACAACGCCTTGGGAGATGTCATCGCCGTCACGGATTCCCGGGGAATGTTCAAAGAGAGTATGTTTATGACCCCTATGGGAACTGTAATACTCTTTTCTTGTTTTGGCTCTCTGAATTTACCACTTATTCACCCCGACCTAGAACTTCGCGATTAACGTGTGGCTCCTCAGGGGCGTAGAGCTTGGCATACATAAAATAATATTTCCGGCCTAAAGCAGGAATTATCGTTTGTGTACAGAAAATTTAGACAGTAACAGGCCTTTTCAAATTCCATAAAAATTATGGAAAAACGGACAGAGAGGTGAGTCGGAATGAAAGGCTTTATTTCAAGTGGGCTTTCTTTGCTGGAGAGTCAAAAATTGATCCTTTCGTCCTTTTTTCTTCAGGAAGGAACTTTGCTCAATGAAGCCCTTTCCCTTATTTTAAGGGAAGGATATACTTGCATAGCTGTAGTGAATGAAGAAGGACAGTTACTGGGAGTTATCCATACTACCGACATTCTTGATGCCCTTGCTAAGGGAGTTTTTGACCCTTCTGCTTCTGTAAAAGCACTGATGAGGCCAACGGAGTGGTTACTCCTTGAAGAAGATGGCCTTCTCACAAATTTGGCTCATGTAATTGACCAAGGATGGCCTACTGCCTACATAATCAGTCAAAATGGACAATTTCGGGGAGAATTAAAACTTCATGATAACTTGAATATTATTTTTGACATATATAAAGATATTGACTTTTTTATTAACCAAATTATTCAAGCTGTTCATAACGCTATTGTTGCTATTGATGCCGGTGGACGAATTATTTTTTATAATCCGTCAGCGGAGAAGACTTTGAGTTTTCACGCTGAGGATGTTCTTGGCAAACCTATCAGAGATTTTTTTCCTGAGTCATTAACCTATAAAGCAATGTCAACCGGTCAAGAGCTTCGTGGCATCAATATGCGTCACGGCGAGCTTAATACCAGTGCTGACTTTTTGCCGATTGTCCTTGGTCAGAAAGTCCTTGGGGCGGTAGCTATTTTTAAAGATATTACTGAGTTAGAAGCGGTAACCCACAAGCTTAGTTCCAATGAAAAGCTAATGGCTACTCTAGAAGCCGTGGTAGAAAATTCTTACGAAGGAATAGTCGTAATCGATGATCAGGAAAAGATTATTTTAATGAATCAATTCTTTTTAGATGTAATGGACCTAAAAGCACAAGATGTAATCGGGAGGGAGATTAAGGAAATAAGTCCTGATTCTAATCTTCCCCAGACACTCAAAACAGGCAAAGCACAGTTTGGAGAAACCTGGCATCTACAAGGGCGAGAATTTGTGGTGATGCGGGTGCCGATTGAACGAGAGGGTAAAGTTGTAGGGGCCTTAGCGAAGACTCTCTTCAAGAACATGGAAATTGCTAAAATGTTTGCCAAGAAAGTCATGCGCCTTGAAGAGAATCTAGCTTATTACAAAGAGGAATTCGGCAAGATTCACTCTTCCCGATTTGCCTTTGATGATATAATCGGTGAAAGCCAAATTATGAAAAAGGCTATATCTTTAGCTAAGCGCGCATCACAAACTACTTCTACGGTTCTTATTCTAGGTGAAAGCGGCACAGGGAAAGAAGTATTTTCCCATGCCATTCATAAATCAAGCAATCGTGGCAATGGGTCCTATATTAAAGTGAATTGTGCCGCCCTGCCGGAAGAACTTCTCGAATCTGAACTTTTTGGTTATGATGAGGGGGCATTCACCGGGGCTAGAAAAGGTGGTAAACCGGGGAAATTTGAGCTTGCCGTTAAGGGTACCATTTTTCTGGACGAGATCGGTGATATGTCTTTAGGAATGCAGGCCAAACTCCTACGGGTACTGCAAGAGCGGGAAGTAGAACGCCTGGGTGGGACTGAACCGATCAAAGTTGATGTGCGGATAATTACGGCAACTAATCGCGATTTACATAAAATGGTGATGGAACACCAATTTCGTCTTGACCTGTATTATCGGCTAAATGTACTTACCATCGAACTTCCGCCCCTAAGAGAACGGAAGGAGGACATCGGTTTAATCGCCGAAGGTCTCATCGAAAAAATCAATAAGCGACTGGGATCTGACATTCAGGGGTTGGCCCCCGAGAGCTTGAGTTATTTATGTTCTTATGATTGGCCGGGAAATATACGTGAGCTGGAAAACATCTTGGAAAGAGCAATTGTAATTTGTGACGATGTTTGGATTCTGCCCAAACATCTCTCCTTGCCGGGAATTATTGATCCCACCGGTTATAAAGAACAAACCTTGGAACACGCCATGCAAGAAGCGGAACGGGAGATCATTATAAAAACACTGGAAAGTGTTCAAGGCAACAAAGTGCAAGCGGCACGGGTTCTGGGAATTCATCGTTCTGTACTCTATAAAAAGCTTGCCAAATATAATATTCAGTAAGCACCGGCCATACAGTGTCTCTCTTTTGAGACACTGTATTTATTTTGAGACATGTCTCTTTTATGAGACGAATTGGTTAAACGATTGATTCCATAGGGGATTGCGCGTTTATTTGCGAAATATATGTCTGCAATTTGAGACACTTAGGCTTAATAATCACAAGAACATACTGCTACAATATTGAAAATATTTAGAAAATTTTGCGATAAACTAAGGCTTTAGTTACTTGCTCCTAAGTACCTAAGGCTTATTGGCATGCTTTTTGCATTATAGACAGAATAATTGGGATATTCAATATAATAGTCTCCGCTTTAAAGTCTAATTTACGTACATAGCAAGGAGGAAAACCTCATTGAACTTTTCCTTGACCGAAGACCAAAAAATGATGAAGAAAATGGTTCATGATTTTGTGGAAGAAGAAGTGATTCCCCTGGCGGCAACCACCGATGAAACCCAAATCTTTCCGCTTTCCTTGATAAAAAAGATGGGAGAGCTGGGGTTGATGGGAATTCCGGTTCCGGAGGAGTATGGAGGGGCGGGATCAGACTTTATTTCCTATACCTTGGCCATTGAGGAAATCGCTCGCGGCTGTGCCTCTACTGCGATTATTATGGCAGTACATACAACTATCGGTACCTTCCCCATTCTTTATTTTGGAACGGAAGAACAGAAACAGAGGTATTTACCCAAGTTGGCCAGGGGAGAGATCCTTGGAGCTTTTGCCCTTACGGAAGCTAATTCCGGTTCCGATGCCTCAAGCTTGGTGACCACGGCCAAACGTTGTGGAGATCATTATGTTATCAATGGCAGCAAACGCTTTATTACCAATTCAGGCTATGCCGGAGTATATACGGTTATGGCGTCGACAGATCGTTCGAAGGGTTCACGGGGTATTACGGCTTTTCTTGTGGATGCCGACACCCCTGGCTTTATCGTAGGGAAAAGAGAAAAGAAGATGGGTCTTAACGGGGCATCGTCTTGTGAACTGATTTTTGAGGACATGGTTGTACCGGTGGAAAATAGACTGGGCGAAGAAGGACAAGGATTCAAAATTGCTATGGCTCTTCTGGATGAAGGGAGAATCGGGATCGGAGCTCAAGCCGTGGGGATTGCGCAAGCAGCCTTCGATGCCGCCCTGGATTATGCCCAAGAGAGAGTGCAGTTTAAGCAAGAGATTATGAATTTCCAAGGAATTCAGTTTATGCTTGCGGATATGTCCACCCAATTGGAAGCGGCAAGACTATTGGTTTATCGGGCCGCCTCTAACCGGGTTAAGGGGCTGTCCTATAGCAAAGAGGCCTCGATGGCTAAATTATTCGCCAGTGAAATGGCAGTGAAGGTTACCAATGATGCCATGCAGATCTTTGGCGGCTATGGTTATACCAAGGAATATAACGTTGAACGGTATCTAAGGGATGCCAAAATCACTCAGATCTATGAAGGCACCAATCAAATTCAGCGGATCGTGATTGCTAAACATTTAAGAAATAAAACTTAGAGAATTAGGGGGAAAAGTAGATGGAGACAATTATGGTTATCGGGTCCGGTCAAATGGGCTCGGGAATTGCTCAAGTAGCCGCTCAAGCGGGTTACAAGGTCATTTTGAATGATATTAAAGACGAATTCGTGGTCCGGGGATTAAACAACATTGAAAAGAACTTGAGCCGTAATGTCGAGAAGGGAAAATTAACTCCGGAGGAAAAAGCCGATATTTTGGGGCGGTTCCAAAGCAGCTCATCCCTTGAAGATGCTAATCAGGCCGATTTAGTGATCGAGGCGGCCGTAGAAAACATGGTTATTAAAGCGGGGATCTTTAAAAAGTTGGATGAGGTTTGTCCGGAACATACCATTTTGGCTTCCAACACTTCTTCCTTACCGATTACGGAGATTGGAGCCTGTACCAAGCGGCCCGACAAAGTGATTGGTATGCATTTTATGAATCCGGTTCCGGTTATGAAACTAGTGGAGATCATTCGCGGATTAGCTACCAGTGATGAAGTCTATACCCTGATTGAGAGTTTAAGCATCGCTATGGGTAAAACCCCGGTGGAAGTCAACGATGCCCCAGGATTTGTTGCCAACCGTATTCTGATCCCGATGATCAATGAAGCTATTTGGACCTTGAACGAAGGGATTGCCAAGCCTGAAGCCATTGACAATGTGATGAAGCTGGGAGCAAATCACCCTATGGGTCCCTTGGCTCTGGCAGACCTCATTGGCTTGGATACAGTACTGGCCATTTGTGAGGTGCTCCATGAAGGCCTTGGTGATAAATATCGCCCTTGTCCTTTGTTAAGAAAATATGTTAAAGCAGGCTGGTTAGGGCGTAAAGCAGGGAGAGGTTTCTATACCTATTGAGGTTAGAGATATAAAAAAGAGGGGAGTCGAAAAGTATGATTTTTGAATTGAGCGAAGACCATGTAATGATGAGGAAAATGGTCCGGGATTTTGCCGAGAAGGAGTGTGCCCCCGGCGCTGAAGAACGGGATGAAAAAGAAGAATTTCCCCGCGAGATATGGGACAAGTTGGCGGAGCTCGGTCTAGCGGGTATCACTTTCCCGGAAAAATACGGCGGTGTGGAGTCGGATTATCTATCCTACGCTATCGCAGTTGAAGAACTTTCCCGGGTCGATGCTTCCGTAGGAGTTACGGTTTCTGCCCATTCCAGTCTTTGTGCTAATCCTATCTATATTTTCGGTACTGAGGAGCAAAAATGCGAATACCTAGTTCCGATGGCATCGGGTCAAACACTGGGGGCTTTTGGATTAACAGAGCCAAATGCTGGTTCAGATGCAGGAGGAACGCAAACAAGAGCAGTGCTAGATGGAGATGAATATGTCATTAATGGTGAGAAATGTTGGATTACGAATG
>NZ_CEVWNY010000074.1:0-14669 GCF_982384815.1 Desulfitobacterium sp.
CCACCGGGAATCCTTTATTGGCCCATCCGGCTCCGCCTGTAGAAGGCATACCCATACCGGAATTCAAAGATACTGCATCATAACCGAGTAATCTGAGAATGGCAACGGTTTGTCCAGCCGTTTGGCCGGTATAGCAGTAGGTGATTATTTTTTTATCTTTTGGAAGCTGATCAAAAGAAGTCTGCATTCCCTTTGCAAAGGGGATATTGATAGCACCTTCGATATGACCTTTGGCGAAATCCTCAGCTTTTCTCACAGATAAGAACATAACGCTGGGGTCTTTAGCATCTAAGGCTTTTTTGGCATCGTCTTCACTGATTTTATAGTTAGCATAGGTTGTGCCTTTAAGTTCAGCCATTTTGGAGAAATATTCGGTAATGGCGGTTTGAATTTCCGGCTTGATTTCGGTTTTGGCTTCCGGAATTGCATTTGTAGTGGTTTCAGTCACATCGGCAACACCTTCGGCTTTAGATATACCGAGATTCCAGCCCAGATTAACGGATTTAGCGTTAAAGCCGGCTACATTCAAGAGAGCAACTGTTTGACCGGCTGTTTGACCGGTATAACAATAGACCATGATTGTTTTATCTTTCGGTAATTTAGCAAGGTTCTCGGCGATTGCTTCTCCCCAAGGAATGTTCACTGCACCCTTGATATGACCAGCGTCATAATCCTTGGCCTGTCTAACATCCACAATAAACATATCTTCATTGGCTTTGACTTTAGCTATAAAGTCTTTTTCCGGGATTTTGTAAACATCTGCCGGCATATTGGCAAAGTAAGCTTCTGCAGCCTCTTTAACAACATTTACTTCAGGTGCCGGAGTTGCATCAGGTGTCTGGGTAGTTTCAGTCGGTTGGGTCGTAGCCGGTGCACTGGACGGGGAAGAGGAACATCCTGTAAGTACTAGGGAAAGAACCAGGAGGACTTCAACTGATAACAGTCCTAACTTTTTCATAAATTTAACCCCCTAAAAATATTATTGGTTTACGAAAACTTGATGTATTAACTGTCTATCCGCTTGAAAATTATCACTACTTAAGAATGATCTCCAGCAGCAGGTTGAGGCTGACTACCGGAAGTGCCTTGAGGTGAAGGAGCATTTTCTGATGTCCCAACCACCGGGAATCCTTTATTGGCCCATCCGGCTCCGCCTGTAGAAGGCATACCCATACCGGAATTCAAAGATACTGCATCATAACCGAGTAATCTGAGAATGGCAACGGTTTGTCCAGCCGTTTGACCTGTGTAACAGTAGACAACTACTTTTTTGTCCTTAGGAAGCAGCATATCAAAGTAAGCTTGCATTCCCTTTGCGAAAGGTAGATTGATAGCACCTTCGATATGGCCTTTGTCAAAGTCCTCAGCTTTTCTCACAGATAAGAACATAACGCTGGGGTCTTTAGCGTCTAAGGCTTTTTTGGCATCATCTTCACTGATTTTATAGTTAGCATAGGTTGTACCTTTAAGTTCAGCCATTTTGGAGAAATATTCGGTAATAGCGGTTTGAATTTCCGGCTTGATTTCGGTTTTGGCTTCCGGAATAGCATTAGCAGTGGTTTCAGTCACATCGGCAACACCTTCGACCTTAGATATACCGAGATTCCAGCCCAGATTCACCGATTTAGCGTCAAAGCCGGCCACATTCAAGAGAGCAACTGTTTGACCGGCTGTTTGACCAGTAACGCAATAGACCATGATGGGTTTGTCTTTAGGTAAATTGGCCAGGTTCTTAGCAATAGCTTCTCCCCAGGGAACGTTGACCGCACCCTTAATATGACCTGCTTCATAATCCTTGACTTGTCGAACGTCCATGATAAACATGTCTTCACCGGCTTTGACTTTAGCTATAAAGTCTTTTTCAGGGATTTTGTAAACATCTGCCGGCATTTTGGCAAAGTAAGCTTCTGCAGCCTCTTTAACAACATTTACTTCGGGTGCCGGAGTTGCATCAGGGGTCTGGGTAGTTGAGGTAGCAGGGAGAGTGGTCGCCGGTGCACTGGAAGGTGCACATCCCGTTAGGGCAACGGCTAAAGCCAGAAGAATAGAAAGAGATAACCTAATCCTTTTCACGTAAAAATCAACCTCCTCATTTTTTAAACTGTTTGTTAAATTTTATACAAACTTATTATAAAGGAATAATCCGATTCTGTGTTATAAGACATTACTATATACCCTATCACATAATTTGATATCCTCACTACCTTTCGACCTCGTGAAATATGATACAATAATTGAAATGAGATCCTTAAAATGGTTATGATATAGAGGAATAACCTATATGGCGGTGTAGAAATGCAAATGCTTGGAAACTTCATGAGATCAAAATATATCTATTTTCTCTTAGCCTTCTTTTATATAATTTGTAATCTCATCATCCTTACCCGCTTCCCTTTCGTTCACTCGGATGAAACCTGGTTAAGTGGTCTATCAAGAAATATTATGGAGACAAAAAATTATGCTGTGACGGAAACGTTTTTTGATCTTTATCCCCGCAATCCTCATGCCATTAAGAGTCTCTTCCATACGTTACAGATCCTTTTTATACAGTTATTGGGGTACGAAGTATTTACAATCCGTTTCTTATCTTTTTTATTTGGCTTGCTCGCCTTATTTTGGTTTTACAAACTCTGTAATCGCATTTTTAATTCCAAAAACTTAGCTTTTTGGGCAACAATGTTCTTGTCTTTAGATATTCAATTTATTTATGCCTCCCATTTTGCCCGGCAAGAAATTATTTTGCTCTTTGTTTTAATATTTTCCTTGAACTACTTTTTATCACATCTTTTAACTATGAAAATTGCCCACCATCTTTTTCTGGGAATCATTATCGGACTTAGCATTGGTTTTCATCCCAATAGCTTTGTCATATGTCTACCCATTGTTTTTCTTTATCTATTCCATATTCTGTTTACAAAAAAGCTTAAATTCTCCGGACTGTTTACCTATGTTGCCACGGTCGGCTGTTTGGCCCTTGGTTTTATCGGGCTGAGTTTTTATTTTGATGACAACTTTATTAGTAATTACACCCACTACGGGAGTCAGTTTGGAGTTACGAACACACTTCTTACCAAGTTCTTAGTAGTGAAGAATTTCTATTTGAAGCTTTACTATGGAATTAGCGGTACTTATTATACCCCTAACATCAAGCTCGAATTTTATCTTTTTGCGATAGCCCTCATTGCCTCTTTTTTCTTTTTGCTTAAAGAAAAACAAAAAACCTTAAAGGAAACTATCATAAGTGTCATCCTGGCTATTATTGCTATTAATATAGGTATTATAATTATTGGCCGCTTCAGCCAACCCAGCATTATCTTTATCATCCCTTTTTTCTATGTCCTTGTGGCCTATATACTGAGCTATATCAGTAAAAATATAAGGAATTATTTAGCAATACTACTTCTTCTCATAATAACGATTAATACCATCTCAAATATTCTTCCTTATCTTAATAACTCCTACGAAAACTATCTCCAAGAGATCGGGAAGGCCGTAGACAAGGAGGACATTGTCCTGGCTAATCTCAATGCCGAAATGTACTTCGATAACGGCAAGCTCTATGATTACAGAAATCTAGCCTACCTCAAGGAAAACAATTTGACATTCGAGCAATATATCGAAGGCCATAACGTTGATTATATTATTTATCCCGATGAAATGGACTTTATTTATGCCTATAGACCGGAATGGAACAATGTCTATGGCGACATTTCCTTGTATTATGGTGACATGCAAAGATTCCTTGAGACGAAATGCCAATTAGTTTATGAGTTTACGGAACCCACCTACGGGATGCGGATCACCAGATATGTTAACCAGAAGGATTGGAAGGTTAAAATATATAGAGTAAATAAGTAAATAAATAAGTAAGCCAGAGCTTCCCCTCTCTGGCTTACTTACTTATTTACATGGAGTCGAAACTCCCCTGAGCTTGCCTATATGTCCAGTAGTGAATACACATGATCATATATTTTCGAATACCCCTCTGTCCCAACAGTTCTTGGTCTCTCCAGCCCGCAGGGGATTATTTCTTTTATTCCCCCACTCCCCCTCTTACCCATTACTGCTATACGATCAGAGAGAATGACCGCTTCTTGAATATCATGAGTGACCAAAACTATAGTTACTCCTGTTTCCTGCCAAACTTTTAAGAGCAGATTCTGGAGTGATAATCGTGTCAACGCATCTAAACTTCCAAAAGGTTCATCCATTAATAAAACTTTGGGTTTGAGCGCCAAAGCCCTGGCCATGGCAGCTTTCTGCTTCATTCCTCCGGAAAGCTGATGAGGATAACTGTCTTCAAATCCACTCAATTCCACTAATTTGAGATATTTAAGAGCTATCTCACGGTTAGCAGTGTCACTATTCCCTACGCGATTTACTTGTAAGGGATATAAAATATTTTGAATCACGGTCTTCCAGGGGAAAAGTTGGTTAAAATCCTGAAAAATCATCATCCGTTTCACTTCAGGCTTCATAATCTCTTGACCATCCATGAGTACACTACCTGAATGGGGGTGGTCAAACCCGGCAATTTGCCTTAAAAGTGTGGTCTTACCACAGCCGGAAGGACCTACAATTGATAATATCTCTCCTTGATGAATATCAAGGTCGATATTATCCAGTACTTTTAGGGTTTCTTCTGTTCTTTGATAATATTTGCTGACCGACCTAAGGCAAATCGCTACTTCTCTGTCGATAAAGTTATCTCCCATACTTTTTAGATCATTCCCCATTTTTTAATGGTCCTTTCTTCTATGGCAGCAAAGAAAAAGTCCTCAACAACAATCCCAATCAAGACAATCACGAATAACCCGGCAAAGATCCCAGGTGTATCCATAAACACTCTTTGTTTAAAAATATACCATCCCAAGCCACCGTTTAAGCCTACAGCACCAAAGATCATTTCTGCACTGATCAAAGCCCGCCACGACCTAGCCCAACCGATTCGTAATCCTGATAGCACATAGGGTAAGGAAGCCGGGATCATGATATCCTTAATTATCTGAAAAGGATTCAACCCTAAGTTAAGTCCTGCTTCTTTGTAAATAGGCGATATAGCTCTAAATCCAGTCATAATATTTAAGATCATGGGCCAAACCACCGAATGCACAATAATAACGATAATCGAAACCGTTCCTGTACCAAACCAAATAATGATTAGAGGTAAGAGAGCAATACCCGGCAAAGGGTGGGCAATAGCGGTAAGAGTATCCACAAGACCATGAATCACCTTATTGCTAACAGCCAAGGAGCTTAACAGAATCGCCGCCAACAGGCCGATCATCAGCCCCTGCAGGATTAAAGCCAGGGAAAAACCTGTCTGCAAAATGATCTCTCCACTAACAATCGACTTTCCTAAAGTTTTGGCAATAACCAGCAAAGAAGGAAAAATAGCCTTGGGAAAAGTGCCACTTTGGGCGGTAATCTCCCAGACCGCAAGGATCACCACTATCCAAAATACCCGCGTCTTTAGTTTATTCCGTGAATTCTTACTTGTCATTTTCTATCCCATAATACTTCCTCTAGATTAGCCAATTTACTATTGATATAGCCATTTTTCTGCATGAAGTCGGCAAATTTCATAACTCCCTGAACTTCAAGACTATATGTCGTATCCGAACGTTCTAGATAGTTAGATAATTCTTCTTGATCCATTTGATAAGCTTTCGCTAGAATAGTTACCGTTTCCGTTGGATTGTCCTTCATAAAGTTCAGGGCTTCTTCCAATGAGTCCAGAAAAGCCTCATAGACTTCAGGCTGATCCTTATAAAAGTTTCCAGTTGTAACACCAACTATGAAAGTAAAATCTTCCCCCATCGCCTCTTTGCCATCGAGAATTTGGTGAATTCCCGGTTCATCTAATTCTTTAAATAAATAAGGCGGGGTAGTAAAATGTGCACTGACCTCACTCCGTGCTAATAGAGCATTCATTCCATCAGGGTGATCAAGAGTAACCAATTGATTGTCCAATTTCTTAGGATCACCCCATATCTTGTCACAAGCCATTGACAATAAAATGTGTTGAATACTACCCGGCTGTGGTAAAGCTATTCTATCTTCAATGGTAAAATCCTGGATTGATTGGATGCTATCTTTATTGACTACGAGCCCAACCGGACTTGAGGAAAGCCCGCAAGCAATCTTCCATTCCATACCTTTATCCCAACCAATTAGAAAAGGTGGAATGGCCATAAAACCAACATCCAATTCCCCTGCCAGCATTGCCTCACGAATGGCTGTCGTATTGCCAAG
Organism: Desulfitobacterium sp.; assembly: GCF_982384815.1. Lineage (NCBI taxonomy): Bacteria > Bacillati > Bacillota > Clostridia > Eubacteriales > Desulfitobacteriaceae > Desulfitobacterium > Desulfitobacterium sp. The sequence continues at coordinate 6,256 of NZ_CEVWNY010000074.1, forward strand.
CTGCCGCCAGCTTACCTCGATCCCAGGCAGATTCTTTTCAATCAGTTTTTTCTCTTTCATAATCTGCAAAGGAGCATAAGGCAGGCCATATTGCTCTGCGATTTTTACTTGAGGCTTATTTTTCGGAACTTCTCCAGTAGTATTGCAACCAACTAAGGTTAAGCAAAAAAGTGTCACTACAAGAACAGTTATGGCGATCTTCCTCTTCATCACATTTGCCTCCAAAATTGAGCAAAATCAATGAGCATATTTTCTCCCTTTGTATCTCTAATCTCTATTCTTGCAACAGCCGATTCCATCGTATTTCTTAAACTTTCGGCGGAATCGCCATGAAATATCATATAGCCTACTCGCTGTGTAGCGTTTTGAAGTTCCTGAACAGTGCTACCCACTTTATAATTGAACTCGCCTCCGATTACCCCCGGCAAAGTCATGATTTCCTCCATGGAAGTCATCATGCCTATCGTCCCTGATTTAGTGAAGATCATCTGAACAGTTGCATGGTTTGTATTCATATTTAAGTCATATTTTTCCAGAGAGTCATAATTAACTTCTTGACCGGTAGCATAATTAATCATCATCTCAAGAATATCTACCCCGGTGATCACCGGCAGTAATTGATCCTCATAAGCTCCTCCGATCCTGCAGGCTATCTCATTGACCTTAATCCCTTCCGAACCGATGAGCATTTGGAAGTAGATAGGCCCGTTTTTGATCCCAAAAGCCTCTACTATTTTTTCCGTGAGCTCTTTTATCTCATGATAGTAGGTTGACATATATTTTGAGGGAAAATCATGAGCAATACAAATGCCAATATGAGGTGAGTTGGCAATCGTCCGTCGATCAGTAACCGTCAATATATAAGTTCTTCCATCACGAACCCAGCCACTTAGGGTAATTTCCTCACTTTCATAAAATTCTTCAACAAGGATTTCATTTTCTCTGGAATAGCTCAAAACGTTGGGCAATAAATCCCGAATTTGCTCCAAAGACTCTACTTTATAAACACCACGTTGCCCCTGGCTATCAAAAGGCTTGATAACTAAAGGAAATCTCAAGCTTCTTAGTTCGTCTTCCTGAAAATCATTTGTGATCAATTTAAATTCCGCACTCGGAATATTGTTTTCTTGGAAAACCTTTTTCATTACCTTTTTGTTAGTTACAGCTTTCGCCTGCTCGACGTCCAAATAAAATGGAAGCCCTAATTTTTCCGCTACCTTAGCACAAGTCAAAACAGGCTGATCTGTCCCGACGGTCAAAATGCCGTCAATTTTATATTTATTGGCAACGGCTAGACACCCTTCAGCGTCGAAGGTACTGGCTAATTCGCCGAAATTCGCAAATTTCTTGCCGGGTGCGTCCTCAAAATAGTCTGCTACTATTACAGTATGCCCTTTATCTTTAGCCCGTAGCACACTGTTGAGCTGAACATTGCTTCCTCCTAGTATCAATAGCCTAGCCAAGGATATTTCCTCCTAAAGTTTAATTTTAGCTATCTCATATTGGGGTCGGGAGGTCCTGGCGAACTTTGAAAATCCCGGACCATAATTAAACAGAATCTTAAGGTAAAGTCTTGCTAGTTTTGACAGGCTATAGTTGGAATGACCGACTTCCCTTTTATGATGTGCTACTTCGATATTAGCCGCTTGGACTTTATGCTTAAAAATTATTGCTGATATATATACAAAGGAAGTTCGATCCTGAATAATCTTTGCAACTAAATCTCTATGAAAGATTCGAAAACTGCTCACTTTAATTTGATAAGGTTTGTTAATCATTAGGTTGAAAAGCAGGTCTCTCAATTTCCCACCCCAATAGCGGTACCCTTGGGCTTTTTTAATTGCCTGGGAGGGCAAACCAAAAACTACATCATAACCTTCGTGAATTTTTTTCCAGAGCTTAAGGATTTCTTCCGGAGGATTCTGCAGATCATCATCCATGATTACCGCATATTCCCCGGTTACGTAATGTAACCCGCACATCAGAGCATTTTGTTGACCGTAATTTCTTTTAAGTTGAATAACCTTAACTCTTGGATCCTTACTATGCAGATCCATCATTATACTAAAACTGTTATCTTTGCTGGAATCATCTACCAAGATAATTTCATATTCCAGGGTTAGCTCTTTAAATATTCCTCGAAGGCGATGACAGAGTATTTCTAATGTCCCCTGACTATTATAGACAGGTACAACCACACTGATCTTTTCCATTACAATACTCCGATAACCGCTTCAATACTTTGGATAACATATTGCAGCTCCGATTCCGTCATTCCAGCATAAAGAGGCAAGCGGAGCAAGCACTTTGCCGATCTCTCCGTAATTGGCAAATCGTCGGGTTTATACTCCATTTGTTTACCCATTGGAGAACTATGAAGAGGCAAGTAATGGAAAGATGCTGCCACACCTCTGCGGTTTAATTCGGTTAACACATAATCTCTGACTTCTTGGGTATGGAATAAAACCCAAAATATATGATAATTCGGATCACATTCCGGAGGAATCTCCATCACTTTTAGCATTCCCCGTTTCACATAGGGGGCAAACGTACTTCGATAAACTGTATAAACAGCCTTCCTTTTTTCCGTAATTTCCTGCATATCCTCGAGCTGGGCCAACAAAAGAGCCATTAATAGGTCGGAAGGAGAATAGCTTGATCCGGCATCAATCCAACAATATTTATTCACATCACCACGCAAAAATCGACTGCGATTTGTACCCTTCTGCCTGATGATCTCCGCCTTTTCTATCATTTGGGTGCTTTCCTGATTGATCAGTAAGGCCCCACCTTCACCAGAGGTATAATTCTTCGTGCCATGAAAGCTATAACAGCCAAAGTCGGCGATTGTCCCTAGATACTGCTCTCGATACTTCGCATTAACTCCCTGGGCAGCATCTTCAATAACCTTTAAATTATGTTTTAAAGCAATAGCCATGATCCTATCCATATCACAGGCTACCCCGGCATAATGAACCGGTATAATCGCCTTAGTCTTATTTGTGATCCTATTTTCAATTTGAGCAGGGTCGATATTCAAAGTATCTGCCTGAATCTCAGCAAAAACCGGTTTTCCCCCACCTAAAATAACTGCATTTGCAGTGGAAGTAAAGGTAAAGGAAGGCATTATAACCTCGTCTCCGGGTTCCAGGTCTAAAAGCATTACTGCCATTTCCAGAGCATGGGTGCCAGATGTCGTTAACAAAGCTTTTTTAGCACTAAAATACTCCTCAATAAAAGCGGAAACCTGCTCAGTATAATAACCGTCTCCGCTTATTTGACCTCTTTCGAGAGCATCAAGGATATTTCTTTTTTCCTTTCCTGACCAATAGGGTTTATAACTTGGAATATTCATAGTCCCTCAATTCAAATATCAAATTTTATAGAGTGAATTATTTAACTAATTCCCCGATAATTATTTTCGTAAAAAGTTACTTTAGGGTGAATTTATTAGGGTGAATTTATTGCCACGATTAGATCTATATCGACAATTAATTATAGCACATTAATTTTTTATTTACCTATAATAAAAATTTATAACCCTAATTACCATTCGTCCATGGGCCTCCCCTTCGTCTCCACTCCTAAAACAAGCACATTAACAACAACCAAAATCAGCACACCGGTAAACATGAGGAACACTGTCTCCGTGGCCAGGTGAGCCCCCAGCATACGTCCAACTACCAGAGGGGCCAAGATCCCGCCAATTCGACCAAACCCCGCCGCCCAGCCTGCACCGGTCCCCCGGGCTCGGGTCGGGTATAGCTCAGGTGTATAGGTATAAAGAATCCCCCATGCCCCCAAATTGAAGAACGACATGAATGAGCCGAATAAAAGAATCATGGCAGGACTGTTCCCTTGACCAAATAAATACGCACTGATTGCAGTCCCAAGAACAAAAGCTGTCAAGGTGGGCTTGCGTCCGATTCTGTCAACAAAAAAGGCGGCACTGAAATAGCCGGGAATCTGGGCTAATGTCATCACGATTACATAGCTGAAGCTTTTGGTGAGAGAAAAACCCTTTATAGCCAGGAGCGAAGGCAACCATGTGAAAATCCCATAGTATGAATAAACAATTCCAAACCAGAGGAGCCAGAGAAATACCGTTCTCCGCAATAACTTCTTTGAAAACAACTCGGCGACAGTTGCTCTAGAGGCTGCTTTAGTTTTGAAAGCCTGTCCATCCTTGTTCGAGTTACCCTGTATGTCTTCCGAGGAATTCTCTATGGATTTTCCGTCTTCCTCTCCCGCCACCATCCTATATACTGCTTCCGCCTCCTGAATCCGACCATTCTCTTCAAGGAAACGCGGAGATTCAGGTATGTACTTCCAGAGATAAAAAACATAGAGGGCAGGAATTGCCCCAATGAAAAAGGCAATGTGCCACCCATATTTCGGAATAATGAGGTAAGAAATGATGGCCGCCAGGAGCCAGCCGATGGCCCAGAAGCTCTCCAAGAGAACCAGAAACTTTCCCCGGTGCTTAGCCGGGGTAAATTCACTTACCAAGGTCACAGCCACCGGCAGTTGCCCTCCTAGACCAAAGCCAACGAGAAAGCGAAAAAACATCAGGGAGCCATAACTCCAGGCCACTCCGCATAAACCGGTGGCTAAGGAATATAAAACGAGAGTAAAAGCAAACACCTTTTTTCTACCAACACGATCCGCCACACTTCCCGCCAAAATCGCCCCTATAGCCATCCCAAGCAAACCAATGCTGCCGATGTTTCCCACTTGTTCAGTAGTCAGACCCCAAGTTTTCATCAAAACCGGTAAAACGAAGGAAATAATCCCGGTATCCATAGAATCAAACATCCACCCTAAACCTGCGGAAAACAAAAGAATATAGTGGAACCTTTTTACCGGTAAGTTTTCAATGCGCTGTGATATGTTCATCTCAAGCCTCCATGCAAATAGTAAATACCTGAAGTTATATTTAAGATATCTTAGCAAATTCTGCTAAAAAAATAAAGAAGCTGCATTGCAAGCTTCATCATTATTATTACCTAAATATCCATATTCTGCTTATTATTAGTTGATTATATACTTAATCCAGGACCTGCAGGCTCATTTTATAATCGTAAATTATCTCCATAAATTGCTCGCTAGTACCGCCTTCAGTTAAAGCCTTATGGCAACGAATTAGAAGTTTGTGGTGAATTGCCTCGCGGCGGGCTAGAAAGCTAAGGAGACGTTTTACACCTTGATCCTGGGTCAGGGAAGCATGATTCTCATATTCTATACGAGCCTTTTTTTCTAAGGCTATATTAGCCTTTAAGATCTTTTCCAGCTCAGAATATTGATTTACACAAGCAAGTGACCAAGGCGTTTCTTTATGATCGGTTAAGCGTTTCACCTCACCGCCTAGCTTAATAATCATTGCCGATAAGGTTTCCAAATGAGCTAGTTCTTCCGCCGTTATAAGTCCGAACAATTCACGCACATAGCGGCTGTCTATATTAACCTGATGATTTAAGTATTGAACTACTTGAGTCAGTTCTCCATACTTTCCACCGTAATGGTCCAAAAGCAGTTTGGCCAAAGCCGGATCGGGTTTTTCCACATGGATCGGGTAAAAGAACCGCTTACGATAGCTATACACACTTTTCCCTCCCTTGCCTATCATCCTGTCTTTTCAGTATATGTAGAGAGGACAAAGCAAGGTCACATCAAGAAAAGCTATCAAAGTCCTTTTAGCCCGATATCTTTGCGATAATGGGCTCCGGGAAAATCTATTTTTTCCACCAAGGCATAACCCTTTTGGCGTGCTTCTTTTAAGTCTGTTCCCAAGGCCGTTACTCCCAAAACCCGGCCGCCGCTGCTTTGAATCTGTCCCTCCGGAGTAAGGGAAGTTCCGGCATGGAAAATAACCTCACCAGGGGCAAGGGCTGACGGTAGAGTTAGGGTAATCCCCTTTTCATAGGCTGCCGGGTAACCTGGTGCCGCCATCACGATACAAATCGAAGTTTCCTTTTTCCACTCTAACTGTAAATCTCCCAGCTGTCCCTCCGTGCAGGCCCAAAGAACCTTAAACAAATCCGCTTCCAGAAGCGGCATAATAGCTTGGGTTTCCGGATCACCAAAGCGAACATTAAACTCCAGGGTCTTGGGGCCAGCCTGCGTAAGAATCAGTCCGGCAAAAAGTACTCCTTGAAAGGGCATACCTTTATTTTTCATCACCCGCAAGGTGGGTTGGATAATTTCCTTGAGAACCTGGGCCTCTAGTTTTTGATTCCAAAATGGAGGTGGGCTATAAGTGCCCATTCCTCCCGTGTTTAACCCCTGATCCCCGTCCAAAGCCCGTTTATGATCTTGGACCGGTACTAAGGTCACCGCATTTTCACCGTCACAAAGGCAAAGCAGACTAACTTCCGGTCCCTCCAGATATTCTTCAACCAGCAGCAATTTCCCCGATTCACCTAAGGAGCCATCCATTAACTCATCAACCGCCGTTAAAGCGGTGGCTAAGTCCACGGCCACAATCACCCCTTTTCCGGCGGCCAAACCATCGGCCTTGAGAACGATTGGTGCACCCAGCTCTTGTACATATTCTTTAGCCTTTTCCGGATCTGAGAATACTTGACTTTTCCCGGTAGGAGCCCCCGCTTCTTCCATAATCTCCTTGGCAAAAGATTTACTTCCTTCTAAGCGGGCCGCGGCTTGGGTCGGGCCAAAAATACGCAAGCCCTCTTTTTGAAAGGCATCAACAACCCCTAAGGTTAAAGGAGCCTCAGGTCCTACCACAGTTAAATCAATTTTTTCCTTTTGGGCAAATTCCAGCAAGCCCGCAATATCTGTGGCCGAAATGGCTACATTCCATTCTTTGGTTCCGGCATTCCCCGGAGCAACAAAGATTCTCTCGACTTCAGGACTTTGGGCGATCTTCCAAGCAAGGGCATGTTCCCTGCCCCCATTTCCTATCACCAAAACCTTCTTACCCATAAAACACCTTCCTTATAATTTTAGGAAGCTATTTAGTGCGCTTTCCTAGCATATTAGTTTTATTTCACTATCAGACTTTCGTGCTACATGAGCAGATCGAAAATAATTTTCGGATCAAGATACTTCACTGTGTTCAGTATGACATAAGACGGGGGTCATCCTGAGCATAAGCGAAGGATCTTTTTTAGCTTATCGGAAAGTATAAGTTTTTATCTAAAGCTTGATTAGTGCTTAAAGTGACGGCGATGAGTAAATAACATAATAAGATTCAAACGATTGGCCGCCGCAATGACTTCCTGGTCCTTAACTGATCCACCCGGTTGCACCACGGCCCGCACTCCGGCTTGCGCAGCCTCTTCCAAAGAATCGGGGAAAGGGAAAAAGGCATCCGAAGCCAAATAAGCACCTTGAGCTCTTTCACTGGCCTGTTCTAAAGCAATCTTTACCGAACCCACTCTGTTCATCTGCCCTGCACCCACCCCCAGGGTTTGGCCCTCTTTGGTAAGAACTATAGCATTGGATTTAACATGCTTGACTACCCGCCAGGCAAAATCAAGTTCCCGCAAATCCTCTTGAGTAGGCTTACACTCACTGACTACCTCCCATTGGGAAACAGGAGTAGTACCCTCATCTTCTTCCTGAAGTAAAAATCCACCTTGAATGGAACGAACCTTCCACGGTATTGTTTCCGCTTTCTTACCTTGGTTAACCACAACCAAGCGCAAATTCTGCTTTTCCTTTAAAATCTCTTTAGCTTCCTCGCTGAACTCAGGAGCCACAATAACCTCATAAAAATGAGCTTTAAGGGCCTTGGCGCAACCCCCTTCGACTCCTCGGTTAAAGGCAATAATTCCCCCAAAAGCCGATACCGGGTCAGCGGCCAAAGCTCTTTCATAGGCTTCGAGAGGAGTATTTCCTAAAGCCGTTCCACAAGGATTGGTATGCTTAATAATCGCACAAGCAGGCTCACTGAAATCCTGAACGATTCCCCATGCCGCATCCATGTCCATCCAATTGTTATAGGAAAGTTCTTTCCCTTGTAGCTGCACTCCATCAGCTAAAGTACCGGCTGCCCCAACCTGACGGTAAAAAGCTGCCTTCTGAGCAGGATTCTCTCCATAGCGAAGATCTTGAACCTTTTGGGCGGAGATAGCTATGGAACCCGGGAAAATAGGCTCCGCTACGGAACTTCCGGCTGAGCTTCCAGTTGAACTTTCAATGGGACTTTCATTAGCCTCTTTGGCTAATTCGTTGGCCAGATAAGTAGCAATATATTGATCATACTCGGCCGTATGGGCGAAAGCCTCCGCAGCTAAGCGTTTACGCATTGCATAAGGTACTTGATTATGTTCACGCAAGGCTTGCAAAACTTCCTCGTAACGAGCAGGATTAACCACAATGCTTACTCGTTCCTGGTTCTTAGCTGCAGCACGAACCATGGAGGGACCTCCGATGTCAATGTTTTCAATAGC
>NZ_CEVWNY010000075.1:0-14448 GCF_982384815.1 Desulfitobacterium sp.
GGAGAGGTTCTTCCCGCCAAGAAGGTCGCTCAGGTGGAAGGAGGAAAATAAATGCTAGTCCCAACCAGAGTAAAGCACCGGAAACAACATCGTGGCCGGATGCATGGAACAGCAACTCGCGGTAACAAAATTACCTTCGGCGAGTACGGTTTAGTGGCTATGGAGCCAGCATGGATTACTAATCGCCAGATCGAAGCCGCCCGTATTGCCATGACACGTTATATCAAACGGGGCGGTAAAGTTTGGATTAAGATTTTCCCGGATAAGCCGATTACGGCAAAACCCGCTGAAACCCGGATGGGTAGCGGTAAAGGTTCCCCGGAATACTGGGTAGCCGTTGTTAAGCCCGGTCGGGTTATGTTTGAACTGGCCGGTGTACCTGAAGAAATTGCCCGTGAGGCATTGCGCCTAGCTATGCATAAACTGCCGATCAAATGTAAGATCGTGCGTCGCGAAGACTTAGAAGGAGGTGACGCAAATGAAAACTAAGAATTTCCGTGACATGACCGACGAAGAACTCCTTAAGGAGATTGATGGCTACAAAACGGAACTGTTCAATTTGCGTTTCCAACTGGCTACCGGACAACTGGACAATCCGGCCAGAATCCGTGAAGTTAAGAAAGGGATTGCCCGTGGCAAAACCATTCTCCGTGAGCGCGAATTAAAAATTAACCGTGCTTAAGGTTGGAAAGGAGACTTTTTAACATGGAAAGAGCCCAACGCAAAGTTAGAATGGGTAAAGTCGTAAGCGATAAGATGGATAAGACAGTCGTAGTTGCTGTTGAAATGAAAGTACGCCATCCCCTTTACCATAGAACCATTACCCAAACCAAGAAGTTCAAAGCCCATGATGAAAACAACGACGCTAAAATCGGCGATACCGTTGTCATTATGGAGACACGTCCCATAAGCAAAGACAAACGCTGGCGTGTAGTCGAGGTTACAGAGAGAGCAGTTATTCTCTAAGATCTGAACTTTAATTCGGAAGGAGGGTCAACAGATGATCCAAGTTCAAACTCGCCTCAGAGTCGGAGACAATTCTGGAGCCAAAGAACTGATGTGCATCAAGGTGCTGGGCGGCTCAATGCGCCGTTATGCATCGATTGGAGATATAATCGTCGCTTCTGTTAAAGAAGCAACACCAGGCGGCGTTGTCAAAAAAGGCGATGTCGTCAAAGCGGTTGTAGTTCGGACCAAGAAAGAAATTAAACGCAAAGACGGTTCCTATATTCGCTTCAGTGAAAATGCTGCCGTAATTATTAAAGATGATAAGAGCCCGCGGGGAACTCGTATTTTCGGACCCGTAGCCCGGGAATTGCGTGATAAGGATTTCATGAAAATCATTTCTCTCGCACCGGAAGTAATCTAAGACCCCATACCAGTGGAGGTGAATGAAGTGGCTGCTGTAAAGCAAAAGATACACGTCAAAAAAGGCGATATGGTCATGGTGATCACCGGAAAGGACGCCGGTAAGAAAGGCAAAGTCCTGGAAGTGTTCCCGAAAAAAGGTCGTGTGGTAGTGGAGAAGGTTAACATCGTTAAGCGCCACACCAAACCCACTCAAAGCATGCCCCAAGGTGGGATCTTTGAGAAAGAAGCACCCATCGCTAGCTCAAATGTCATGCTGTATTGCTCAGAGTGCAATAGCGTAACTCGGGTCAGCGTGAAGGAAACTGAGGCTGGAAAAGTCCGCGTTTGCAAAAAATGCGGTGTCAACCTGCCCGATAAAAAGTAATCGAGAAGGGAGGGACCTTAGTTGGCTCGTCTAAAAGATAAGTACACCAGTGAAATAGCTCCTGCTTTACAGCAGAAGTTCAGCTATAAAAATGTGATGCAGACCCCTAAGCTCGAAAAAGTTGTTATCAACGTGGGCGTGGGTGAAGCAATCCAAAACTCCAAAGCAATCGATGCTGCAGTCGGTGATTTGATGAAAATCACCGGACAAAAGCCGGTTGTAACCAGAGCGAAAAAGTCCATTGCAGCATTTAAACTCCGTGAAGGGATGCCGATCGGCACCAAAGTCACCCTGCGCGGTGACCGCATGTACGAATTTGTAGATCGTCTTATGAATGTTGCATTACCCCGTGTTCGAGATTTCCACGGTGTATCTGATAAGGCATTTGACGGACGCGGTAACTATACGCTCGGTATTAAAGAGCAACTTATCTTCCCGGAGATCGAATATGATAAAATCGATAAAATCCGTGGCATGGACATCATTTTCGTGACAACAGCGAAAACCGATGAGGAAGCTCGTGAATTACTCGGAATGCTCGGAATGCCGTTCCGCAAGTAGAAAAAGGAGGGTCCTAGAGCGTGGCTAAAAAGTCAATGATCGTGCGCAATGCGCGTGAACAAAAATATGCAGTTCGCTACCATAACCGTTGCAAACTCTGTGGCCGTCCCCATGCATATATCCGCAAGTTCGGAATATGCAGGATTTGCTTCAGGGAGTTAGCTTACAAAGGCGAACTTCCTGGAGTCAAGAAGGCCAGTTGGTAAGAGGACGTTAGGAAGGGGGAAGACTCTAGTGGCAATGTCAGATCCAATTGCAGATTTCTTGACCCGCATTCGTAATGCAGGCATGGTTTATCATGATAAAGTTGAAGTACCGGCTTCCAATGTCAAGAAAGCGATTGCCGAAATCCTCAAAGAAGAGGGTTTCATTAAAGATGTTGAATTCATTTCCGATAACAAACAAGGAGTTATCCGTTGTTATCTGAAATACGGCCCAAATCGTGAGCGCGTTATCACCGGCTTAAAACGGATCAGCCGTCCGGGACTGCGTGTTTATGCGAAAAAAGATGAAGTTCCGAAAGTGCTTGGTGGCCTTGGGGTGGCAATCATCTCCACATCCAAAGGCGTTATGACTGACAAGCGGGCTCGTCAAGAAGGTCTTGGCGGAGAAGTGCTCTGCTACATTTGGTAATCACACACTACGGAGGTGCAAAAGATGTCCAGAATTGGCAAGCGGCCCATTAGCGTTCCTAGTGGCGTCGACGTCAACATAGAGGGCAATGTTGTCACCGTTAAAGGACCTAAGGGGACTTTAACTAAGGAAATGCATTCACGCGTCAACATTGCTATGGAAGAACAACAAATCATCGTGACCCGTCCCGATGATGAACCTCTTAGCCGCTCCTTGCATGGCTTGACCCGTACTCTCATTGCCAATATGGTTGAGGGAGTGACTAAGGGTTTCAGCAAGAACTTGGACATGGTTGGGGTTGGCTACCGTGCTGCAAAGCAAGGTAACAAACTCGTTCTCTCAGTGGGTAAATCTCATCCCGTCGAGTTAATTCCCTTCGATGGAATCGAAGTAGAAGTCCCTGCTCCGAACAAAATCATTGTTAAGGGTATGGACAAAGAACTCGTCGGTGACTTTGCCGCAGAGATTCGCAAAGAGCGTCCACCTGAGCCTTATAAAGGCAAAGGAATTAAGTATGAAAACGAAGTTGTCCGTCGTAAGGCTGGTAAGACAGGCGGTAAAAAAGGCGGTAAGAAGTAAGACTTTAAGGCAAGGGCAAAATCTCTTGCCCAATTGAAAGGAGTGAGTTTCCTTTGATCACGCAAGTAGACCGCAAAGCTATTCGCATGAAAAAGCATAAGCGAGTCCGGAAGAACATGTTCGGCACAGCAGAACGTCCCCGTTTAGCCGTATTCCGGAGTCTCAATCATATTTACGCCCAAGTCATCAATGACGAGCTCGGAGTGACTTTAGTAGCCGCTTCTTCTTTAGATGCAGAGTTCAAAGCCGCCGGTATTTCCGGAGGTAACATCGAAGGAGCCCAAAAGGTCGGCGAACTGGTTGCCAAACGGGCACTGGAGAAAGGCGTTTCCAAAGTGGTTTTCGATCGTGGCGGAAACATCTACCACGGACGGATCGCGGCTGTTGCAGAAGCAGCTCGTGAAGCCGGTCTGGAATTCTAGGACACGGTAAAGGAGGGAAAATCATTGGCGAAGATCGATGCGAGTAAGTTAGAGTTGACTGAAAAAGTCGTTCATATTGCCCGCGTGGCAAAAGTTGTCAAAGGGGGTCGCCGTTTCAGCTTCAGTGCTTTGGTTGTCGTTGGCGACGGCCACGGTCATGTCGGAGCTGGACTCGGTAAAGCCGGCGAGGTACCGGAAGCAATTCGTAAAGGCATAGAAGATGCTAAAAAGAATATGATTTCTATACCTATGATTGGCACCACGATTCCCCATCCAATCTTAGGAAACTACGGAGCAGGAAGTGTATTGCTCAAGCCCGCAGTCAAAGGTACCGGTGTTATCGCCGGCGGTGCAGTCCGTGCCGTTCTTGAAGCTGCCGGTATTGCCGATATCCTCACCAAATCATTAGGTTCAGCAAATCCTCACAACATGGTAAATGCTACCATGGCTGGCTTAAAAGCTCTGAAGCGGGCGGAAGAGGTTGCTAAACTCCGCGGAAAAACCGTAGAAGAAATTCTGGGTTAGGAGGGTTGGCAGTGAAAATTATAGTAACACTCGTAAAAAGCCCTATCGGGTATTCAGAGAACCAACGCAAAGTCCTTAAAGCCCTTGGCTTAGGCAAATTAGGTTCTAGCGTAGTTCATGACGATACACCCAGTATCCAAGGGATGATTCGCAAATGCGCACACTTGGTTGCGGTGGAAAACGTCGCAGAATAAAAGGAGGTGTTGACGAGCATGAAATTGCATGAACTTAAACCTGCACAAGGTTCGACCAAAGCTCCCAAGCGTCTGGGACGTGGAACCGGTTCCGGTACTGGTAAAACCGCCGGTAAAGGTCATAAAGGTCAAAAAGCCCGCGCTGGTGGCGGAGTACGCCCTGGTTTTGAAGGAGGCCAACAACCTCTTATGCGTCGGATGCCCAAGCGCGGCTTCACAAATATCTTCAAGAAAGAATATGTTGTCTTAAATGTACGGGACTTAGAACGTTTTGAAAACGGTGCAGTAGTCAGTTATGAAAGTCTCTTTGAAGTGGGACTCATCAAAACTGTTAAAGATGGTGTAAAGATACTGGGAACAGGAGAACTGACCAAAGCCTTGACTGTCCAAGTTGACAAAGTCAGCAAATCCGCGGCAGAGAAAATCATAGCTGCCGGTGGAAAAGTCGAGGTGGAATAAGATGATTGTCGATTCCCTGAAAAATGCCTGGAAATTGCCAGAACTCAGGAAAAAAATCGGATTCACCTTACTCATGTTCCTTGTTTTCCGCATTGGTGCGCATATCCCGATTCCCTTTATCAACCATGACGTCCTGGCCAAGATATTGGGGTCGGGGACCTTATATGATTTCTTAGATACTTTTTCCGGTGGATCCTTTAGGCGTTTCTCAGTGTTTGCCTTGAGTATTACGCCCTATATTACAGCCTCGATTATCTTGCAGCTTCTGACCATCGTCATCCCCTCTCTTGAGCGATTAGCCAAAGAAGGGGAGTATGGGCGGAAGAAAATCACCCAATATACCCGATATGGCACCGTTATCCTCGGTTTCGTCCAAGGCTTCGGTATGACCTTCGGCTTGCGGGGAGCCCTGGTAATTCCGAAACCCGGAATGGAATGGGCCATCTACCTGCTCGTAGCTCTAATCCTTACCGCGGGAACAGCCTTCCTCATGTGGTTGGGAGAACGGATTACGGAAAATGGTATTGGTAACGGAATCTCCTTGATCATCTTCGCCGGTATTGTCGCCAGAGTACCTGATGCTATTATTAAAATCACCGGACTCTTAAAAGTTGGGGAAATCACTGTTTTCTCCGTCCTTGGACTGATAGTGATCGGTGCGGCAATCATCGCCGGCGTTTTCTTCATTCAAGAAGGTCAACGGAGAATCCAAGTTCAGTATGCTAAACGTGTGGTGGGTCGCCGGGTATACGGTGGTCAATCCTCACATATTCCCATGAAAGTTAACCAAGCCGGGGTTATTCCCATCATCTTCGCGATTTCCCTGCTGGCTTTCCCCAGCACCATCGCCACTTGGATGGATCCAACCTCCGGTTATGTACAATTCGTTAACAAATGGCTGGTCATGAACGGCACCCGTTACTCGATTCCTTATCTCACTATTTATGCAGCCCTGATCATCTTCTTCACCTACTTCTACACCGCCGTCAGCTTTAACCCGGTGGATGTGGCAGACAACCTGAAGAAGTATGGTGGTTTCATTCCCGGACTGCGTCCCGGACGGGCAACCGCCGATTATCTAACCAAAATTCTCAGTAGACTCACTCTGGCCGGTGGTACATTCCTAGCCTTGATTGCAGTTCTTCCGAGCTTAGTCATCGGATTGACCGGCATACCCAACATCACATTAGGCGGAACCTCACTGCTCATTGTCGTGAGCGTTGCGCTTGAAACCATGAAACAATTGGAGTCCATGCTCATGCAGCGGCACTACCAAGGTTTCATGAAGTAAGGAGGTAAACCTGATGAGAGCAATCCTCATGGGACCACCCGGGGCAGGAAAAGGAACCCAAGCCGCTGATTTAATTACCAAGTATCAAATACCTCATATTTCCACCGGTGATATGTTCCGAGCTGCTATCAAAGCAGGAACTGCCCTTGGTAACAAAGCCAAAGAATATATGGAAGCCGGATCACTTGTCCCAGACGAAGTAACCATCGGGATTGTGGCTGAACGCTTAGCCCAGCCCGATTGCAGCCAAGGATTTTTGTTGGATGGCTTTCCACGGACAGTCGCCCAAGCCGATGCTTTAGCGAAGATTCTGGTGGATCTGAAGATGGAACTGAACGGAGTCATCAATATTGAGGTTCCGGAAGTGAAGCTTTTAGAGCGTCTGACCGGACGCCGGATCTGCCGACAGTGTGGAGCCACTTACCATATGGTATTTAATCCACCGGCGAAAGAAGCAGTATGCGACAAATGCGGTGGAGAACTTTATCAAAGAAGCGATGACACTTTGGAAACTGCCCAGAACCGCTTAAAGGTCTATAATGATCAGACCCAGCCCTTAATCGACTACTATCGGCAAAAGGGACTCTTAAGGGAGATCAACGGGGATCAAGATATTGCTCTGGTTTTGCATGACATTGTCAAAGCCCTGGAGCATAATCATGATTGAACTAAAGACCCCTTCACAAATTGTACGGATGAGGAAAGCAGGAAAGATTGTCGCTGATACTCTGGAGTTGATGCGGGAAAATGTAAGGCCTGGCATAACCACAGGGGAGTTGGATCGAATCGCCGAGGAGTATATCCGCAAATGCGGTGCGATACCGGCCTTCAAAGGATATAACGGGTTTCCCTTCTCCCTCTGTACTTCCGTGAATGAACAAGTGGTCCATGGTTTCCCCGGTTTAAGGACTTTGCAATCTGGAGATATTATCAGTATTGACTGTGGTGCGGTTTTTGACGGATATGTAGGAGATGCTGCGATTACCTTGCCGGTAGGCGAGATCTCTGGTGAACTGCAGATGCTCCTGCGGGTCACCGAAGAATCCTTAATGTTAGGGATTCCCAAAGCCAGCAAAGGCAACCGCCTCCAGGATATATCGCATACCATTCAAACCCATGTGGAAGCCCATGGCTTATCCGTTGTCCGGGACTATGTCGGTCACGGAATTGGTCAGGCGATGCATGAGGATCCACAGATTCCCAACTACGGTAAGCCAGGCCGAGGGCCACGACTCGAAATCGGGATGGTTTTGGCTATCGAACCCATGGTTAACTTGGGAACTTACGAAGTAAAAGTCTTAAGTGATCATTGGACTGTCGTGACGAAGGATGGTAAAGCATCTGCCCATTTCGAACACACAGTAGCCATTACGGAAAATGGCCCTGAGATATTAACTCGGAGTTAAATACACCCGAAGAGAGTTTGCCGGAGGAGGGCTGAACATGTCAAAAGAAGACGTTATTGAAGTTGAAGGAAAGGTCCTGGAACCACTGCCCAATGCCATGTTTTTGGTGGAATTAGCCAACGGACACAAGGTATTGGCTCATGTTTCCGGGAAGATCCGGATGAATTTTATACGCATTCTGCCGGGAGACCGGGTCACTGTGGAGCTTTCTCCCTATGACTTAACTCGAGGAAGAATCGTATATCGGTTTAAGTAAAGGACCAAAGGGAGGGGATTACGGTGAAAGTAAGGCCTTCTGTGAAAAAAATCTGTGAAAAATGTAAGGTCATCAAGCGCCATGGCAAAGTCATGGTGATCTGTGAAAACCCGAAACACAAACAAAGGCAAGGATAGACTTTAAGACTCACCGTTGCGCGGCTGATTGGACCTAGAGCTAGATCCAATGTAGCGGGAGCTGTCGACTTGCTTAACTAAAGTTTGTTGCGGATGGTTTGTTTTGTAACTATAGCCTTGGGATATAGATCCCAACGGCGTAACAGCTTATGGGGGTGTAAAGTTTAGATGGCACGTATCGCTGGAGTAGATTTACCGCGGGAAAAACGTGTTGAAGTGGGACTCACCTATATCTATGGAATCGGGCTTCCCACCGCACAGAAAATTCTTGCCAGAACCGGCGTCAACCCGGATACTCGTATTCGTGACTTATCCGAAGAGGAAGTAAACAGCCTCCGGGAAGTTATCGATAAAGAAATCAAAGTCGAAGGTGACTTGCGTCGGGAAGTATCCCTTAATATTAAGCGTCTGATGGAAATCGGCTGCTACCGTGGATTACGTCATCGTCGTGGGCTTCCCGTTCGTGGACAACGCACCAAGACGAATGCCCGTACCCGTAAAGGTCCGATCAAAACTGTCGGAGCAAAACGCAAAAAATAATAAGGGGGGATTACCGAGATGGCGCGTAAAGTTGTACGCACAAAACGCCGGGAACGTAAAAACGTTGCTACAGGCGTTGCCCATATTAAGTCAACATTTAACAATAGCATGATCACTATTACCGATACCAAAGGTAACGTGATTTCTTGGTCCAGTGCCGGCGCTCTTGGCTTCAAAGGATCTCGTAAGAGCACTCCTTATGCTGCCCAAATGGCTGCCGAAACTGCTGCCAAAGTCGCTATGGAACATGGCATGAAAGAAGTTGAATGCTTTGTTAAAGGACCGGGTGCCGGCCGTGAGGCTGCTATCCGTGCTCTCCAAGCGGCAGGTTTGGAAGTAAATATGCTTAAAGACGTGACGCCGATTCCGCATAACGGTTGTCGGCCTCCGAAACGTAGAAGAGTATAAGGAGGTGTCATCATGGCAAGATATACAGGCCCTGTTTGTCGTTTATGTCGCCGGGAGGGTATGAAACTCTTCCTCAAAGGAGACCGTTGCTATACTGGCAAATGCGCGATTGATCGCCGTGCCTATGCTCCTGGTCAACACGGTCAAAGCCGTGGCAAAAAGCCAACTGAATATGGTATTCAGTTGCGTGAAAAACAAAAAGTTCGTCGGATCTATGGCGTAGCTGAAAAGCAATTCCGTAGCTACTACGATAAGGCCAACCGCCAAAAAGGGATGACAGGTGAAAACCTCCTTCGTCTCTTAGAGCGTCGTCTTGACAACGTTGTATTCCAACTTGGATTAGCAACGTCCCGTCCAGAAGCTCGTCAACTGGTTCGCCATGGTCACTTTACCGTCAATGGCCGCCGAGTTGATATTCCTTCCTTCCTCGTTCGGGTTGGAGATGTAGTTGCCGTCAAAGAAGGCAGCAAATCTTCACCACGGATGAAGGAAATCCTATCCACCTTGGATCGGACTCCACCGAAATGGATGAGCTTGGATGCTAATGCTGCAACCGGAACAATCGTCGCACTACCTGATCGAGAAGATATTCAACTGCCCATCCAAGAACACCTCATCGTTGAAAAATACTCCCGTTAATACGGAACTTAGGATGGTTTGTTGATATCAAGTTCCCGAGAAAGAAGGTGCATTCCGATGTTAGAAATCGAGAAGCCCAAGATTGAATGTGTCGAACGAACTGACGATAATGCTTATGCTAAATTTGTCGTTGAGCCTCTCGAAAGGGGATATGGAATTACTCTGGGTAACTCCTTGAGAAGAATTCTCCTATCCTCTCTTCCGGGGACTGCTGTCACATCAGTAAAGATCGAAGGGGTACTCCACGAGTTTTCTACAGTACCGGGGGTTTTGGAAGATGTCACGGACATTATTCTCAACCTCAAAGGCCTTGCTTTGAAAGGACATACGGATGAAGTAAAAGTTCTCCGTTTGGAAGCCGAAGGAGAAGGAGTCGTCAAGGCCGGTGACATTATCACCGATGCCGATATTGAGATTCTCAATCCGGACTTGAAGATCGCAACCTTGGATAAGGACGGTCGTCTTTTCATGGAGATGACTGCTGAAAGAGGCCGGGGCTATGTATCCGCTGATAAGAACAAAAAGCCGGACCAAGCCATCGGCATCATTCCCATCGACTCCATCTTCGCACCGATCTATAAGGTGAATTATACCGTTGAGGATACCCGGGTAGGCATGGTTACCGACTATGACAGACTCACTCTGGAAGTCTGGTCCAACGGCAGTATCTCTCCGGAAGAAGCCACCAGTCTGGCTGCGAAGATCTTAAGTGAGCACCTGCGGCTCTTTATCGGCCTCACCGATAAGCTCAACAATGTTGAGATCATGGTGGAAAAAGAAGAAGAAGCCAAGGACAAAATCCTGGAGATGACGATTGAAGATCTTGACCTATCTGTGCGCTCTTACAATTGTCTGAAACGGGCCGGTATTAACTCAGTGGAAGAACTGACCCAGAAGACGGAAGAGGATATGATCAAGGTGCGCAACCTCGGTCGCAAGTCCTTGGAAGAAGTGCAAACTAAGTTAAGTGAGCTCGGCTTGGGGTTCCGCAAAGCCGATGAATAATTCGGTGCAAAAGGAGGGGAACAATATTGGCTTACCGTAAATTGGGAAGAAATACAGGTCATCGCGGCGCAATGCTTCGCAACCTGTCAACCTCCCTTTTAAAACACGAGCGCATTGAAACCACAGAAGCCCGTGCCAAAGAGGTCAACGCCATTGCTGAGAAGATGATCACTCTCGGCAAGCAAGGCGACCTGGCTGCACGCCGTAACGCTTTGGCATATCTTTTGGAAGAAGATGTGGTCACCAAACTATTTGAAACAATTGCTCCAAAGTACGCTGATCGCCAAGGTGGATATACCCGCATCATTAAGATCGGACCCCGCCGCGGAGACGCCGCAGAAATGGTTCTTATCGAACTCGTATAATCGAACACCTTCATTACCTATTCCTGGTTACCAATAAGCCAGGCTGTTCAACAGAGCAGCCTGGCTTTTTTCGGCTAGTCAGAAAGTATAAGTCTGCGGGCGCATAAGGGCAACCAGCGGCTTCGCTTTCGCTAAAGCTCGGCGAAGCCGGGTTTTCTTTATGGTGTGCCATGCCTGGTGATTAACTGTAACTGTAAAGTAAGCGCTTACCTTTTTTTGTGGAAACAAGAACTATTCGTGGACAAAAGTTTATCATTGACAGACGTCTGTATGGTGGTAGAATTATTTACAGGTTACCTTTTATATAACTGACAAGGAGAAAAAAGGAGAGAAAAAGATGAAAAAAGCTAAAAGGATTGTTGCCCTGGCCTTAAGCATGCTTTTGGTCGGTGCCACACTGGTCGGCTGCGGCAGCAGTGCAAGCGGCGGCAGCGCTAACTCCGGAGAAAAAGTGGACAAGACGAAAGATACTTTGATCTATGCCCAAGGCGCCGAACCCCGTGGACTTGATCCGGCCCTGGTTGATGATGGTGAATCAGCCAAGGTTATGATCAACATTTACGAAGGACTCTTAAAGTATGCCGATGACTCGACAAAGGTTGAGCCTTCCCTGGCTAAAAGCTGGGATGTAAGTGATGATGGACTTTCCTATACCTTCAAACTCCAAGAAGGTGTTAAGTTCCATGACGGTACGGACTTTAACGCTGAAGCGGTGAAATTCAATATCGATCGTCAGATTCCTCCTCAAGCTACCGAGGACATGGCTTACGGCTCATTTGTTTATGGATCTGTTAAGAGCGTAGAAGTAGTGGATACTTATACCGTAAAAGTTAATTTGACCGACCCCAGCACTCCTTTCCTCAATAACATTGCTATGGTTATGGCTGCCCCGATGGTTAGCCCTAAAGCTTTGCAGGAACATAACAACAACGTCAACGAAGCTCCGGTAGGAACCGGGCCCTACAAATTTGTCAGCTGGCAAAAGGATGAAAACATTGTTTTAGTCCGCAACGATGAATACTGGGGTAAAAAAGCCCTCACCAAGAATGTTATTTTCAAATTCATTAAAGACAACTCCGCTCGTGTGGTTGCTTTGAATAACGGCGAAGCTGATATGATCGACGGTATTGATGCTACAGTCGTTGACCAAATTACCGGTGCGGGAAACAAAGTTTTCCAATCCTCCGGTATGAATATCAACTACATGGCTTACAACACTTCCAGAGCGCCCTTTAACGATGTTAAGGCACGGAAAGCTGTTTCTCAAGCAATCAATGTTCCTGAACTCGTTCAAAGCCTGTACCAAGGCTATTCCGAACCTGCAACCTCCGTACTACCAACCTTCATGGAAGGATATGACAAGAGTATTGCTCAAGTAGCTTATGATCCTGCCGCTGCTACCGAGGCTTTAAAAGCTGCCGGAATTAGCAAGGTTCACATTATCACCTATACTAACCCAAGACCTTATAATGCCGCCAACGGTCAAGCACTTGCCGAAGCAATCCAAGGCTATCTCTCCAAAGTTGGTGTTGAGACCGTCATTGATTCCTATGACTGGACTACCTACAAGCAAAAGGTCAAAGCCGGTGACTATGATATTTGCTTCTACGGCTGGATCGGTGACAACGGAGACCCGGATAACTTCATGTATCTAATGGCCCACGAAGATCCTACCATGAACGTGGCTCGTTACAATAACCCCGAATTCAATAACTTAATTAAAGAAGGGGTAAAAGCTCCCGCCGGTGAAGAGCGCAATAAGATCTACACCCAACTCGAAAAAATCGCTGCCGAGGATGCTGTTTGGCTCCCGATCTCCCATGCAGAGACGCTTGCTGCCTATAGACCTAATATCCAAAACTTCTTATACCATGTAACAGGTGTTACCCCGTTTGCCGGAGTATCTAAACAGTAAACAATAACTGCTAAACAAAAAAGAGTTGGTTACCGAGAACCGGTTTATTTAAACCGGTTCCCGGTTTTCCTTTTTATTTGATTCTTAGCACTTATTCAGGTCAAGATACTTCGCTATCGCTCAGCATGACACAAAGTAATGGCTGTAATATGTCGCAAGTAGCCTAACAACAGTTCGTGTCATCCTGAGGGAAGGTATGATCGAAGGATCTTATTTTGATCATAAATATATTTATTCATGAGAGCCGAAGGGTGTTGGAGATGCTAAAATATATCTTTAAACGAATCTTAATGTTGATACCGGTATTAATCGGTGTTTCGATCATTGTATTTCTTATTATGCGGGTTTTTTCTCCTGATCCGGCCCCTATCGTTTTGGGACAGCATGCCACCCAGGAATCTGTGGATGCTTGGCGGCAGGCTAACGGACTTAATGATCCAATCCCTATGCAGTATTTTAATTTTATCAAAGGCGCCCTGACAGGGGACCTGGGAACTTCTTATTATACTAAAGCACCTGTGGTGAAGGAAATCATGTCTCGTTTCCCTGCCACGATTGAATTGGCCTTATTTGCTATTATTTTGGCATCTTTTTTCGGCATCATCATCGGGGTTATTTCTGCGGTGAAAAAGAACTCCATATTTGATAATGCGGGGATGTTCTTAGCTTTAGTGGGAGTATCCATGCCTATCTTTTGGTTGGGGATATTATTGATTATTCTTTTTTCCGGAACACTGCATTGGCTTCCTTCCAGCGGCAGAATCGATCCTTTATTGCGGCCTGCTTCCGTCTCCGGGTTTTATCTTATCGACAGTCTAATCGCCGGGGATATGGAGGCTTTTAAGGATGCCTTTATGCACCTGATTTTGCCCGGGGTGGCTCTGGCTATGTATTCCATGGCCATTATTACCAGGATGACACGTTCCAGCATGCTGGAAACCTTGCAGCAGGATTTTATCCGGACCGCCAGGGCTAAGGGTGTGGCAGAGGGTAAAGTCATCCGTAAACATGCCTTTCGCAACAGCTTGATTCCCATCGTCACGGTTATTGGTCTGCAGCTGGGCAGTTTGCTTGGCGGAGCGGTACTGACCGAAACCGTATTTTCCTGGCCGGGGATCGGTTCCTATACGGTAGCCTGTATTCTTAAGTCTGATTTTCCGGTGGTGCAGGGTGTCGTTTTGCTTATCGCAACAATTTTTGTCTTGGTTAACTTGCTGGTTGACGTGATCTATGCTTTCTTAGATCCACGGATTAAATATTCCAAGTAGGGGGTGGCTTGTATGGAAAAAGATCCAAGTATCGACAAAGAACAAATGCAGGCTGCTGAATACGTGGAAAAACCAGAATCGCAGCTTAAAGAAATGTGGGATACCCTTAA
>NZ_CEVWNY010000076.1:0-14352 GCF_982384815.1 Desulfitobacterium sp.
GTTAAGACGGCGGTGCTGAATATTATCAGTGACCTTCTTTACAGCCGGGATCTGTTAGGTAATGTCATGGATATTCAGGGCTATGATAATTATACTTTTCATCATTCAGTGAATACTACAATTATCGCTTTGATTATGGCAATCTCTATGGGCTGGCCCAATAGTAAATTATTAGAATTTGGTATGGGGGTATTGATGCATGATGTAGGAAAAATTAAGGTTCCCCAAGAGATTCTTAACAAGAGAGGCCCCCTTACGGCGGAAGAATTCGAGGAGATTAAAAAGCATACGGAGTATGGATTTGAAATTCTCAGAAAGAATCAAGACATCAATTTACTTTCTGCCCATGTTGCCTTACAGCACCAAGAACGTTGGGATGGCAGCGGTTATCCAAGAGGACTGAAGGGAACACAGATCCATGAATATGCAAGACTGGCGGCAGTGGCGGATGTTTATGAGGCACTAACCAGTAAGAGGGTTTATCGTAATGCTCTTCAGCCATATGAGGCATATGAATATGTGGTTGCTAATTCAGACAAACTCTTTGAACCTAAAGTAGTGAAGAATACTTTTACCAATTGCATAACTCCTTATCCTATTGGTTCAGGGGTTCGCCTTAGCAACGGGCTACGGGGTAATGTGGTAAAGCAGAATCCCAGCTTCCCTACCCGCCCTTATGTTCGCATGACCCATGAAGGGGATGCTCGTTTAATTGCCCCCGTTGATTATAATTTAGCGGAACACCCCTCGATAATGATTCTTAGTATAGAGAATAGATAAATTTTGATTTTTAGGTGCAAAGACCATAGTTTGCAATTAAAATGGTAGATGAATTAGCGAATAATTCGTTTGCCATTTTTGGCTATATTTCAACTTTTTATGACTAGAAGATCTCCATAAATAACGAAGGAATTAGAGGTGTAATTATGTTTAGAGAGATGAGAAGAAAAAAGCAATTATTATCTGAGGATGAGACAATTGAAATTCTTAAGTTATGTACCTCCGGAGTTTTAGGTGTATGTGGTGACGATGACTACCCGTATACTGTCCCGGTAAGTTACGCTCTTAAAGAAGGTAAGCTTTTTATTCATAGTGCAAAACAAGGGCATAAGATTGACAGCATAAAAAGGAATGATAAAGTAACATTTTGCGTGATAGAAAAAGACGAAGTAATCCAAAAAACTTTTACTACCCATTTTCGAAGTGTTTCCGTCTTTGGTAGAGCGAGGATACTTACCGATGTTTCCGATAGGCGATATGCCCTCGAGAGTTTAGTTGAAAAATATTCACCTGACTATATTGAGGAAGGGCTGCAAGAAATAGAAAAAGAATGGGATAGAGTATGTTTGATTGAAGTTAAAATCGAACATATGACAGGTAAAGCGGCTAGAGAAATTGTCTCACAGTAAGGAGGCAAGGTCTTTAGCGCAATGAACGGGCTGATGGCAGGTGTAATTCCGGCACACATAGGCAGTGGCCAGCTGTAGATCGAGAGGGTAATCCTTTAACCAAGGAATTTGATCCGTAAGGGTACCATCCTGATAGAGAAGGGTGGTAAAGGGGCGGAATTCCTCAAAGACCGTATTCTTCATATTCGTAACTTCGGGGTGTTGTGGAGAACCGGCCAGAATCACTTCACGACTTTCGCTAAGGGCAAACTGAATTGCTTGTAAAAAGGCAGTATATCCGGAAGGGTAGGATGATAGATTTGCTTTAAAGGCCATAAGCTGCTCGTTAGCTTTTTGCTCCCACTCAGCATCCCCTGTCAGTCGGGCAAAGCGAATTAAATTAAGCGTGGCAATCGAGTTGCCTGAGGGAGTGGCCCCATCGTAGATTTCTTTAGGACGGATCAGCAATTCTTCCGCATCATTACCGGTTAAGAAATAACCATGTTGTTGTGTGTCGCGGAACAGGTTGTCTTGTTCCCTTTGCAATTTTAAAGCAAACTCCAAATGTTCTTTTTTTCCGGAAGCCTGGTAAAGCTCAATGAGTCCCCAGACTAAAAAAGCGTAATCATCTAGATAGCCGAAATGGGCCGAATGACCGTCACGATATCGGGCTAACAACCGCTCATTGATATAAAGGTTTCTTTTAATAAAATAGACGGCTTTTTCGGCTGCTTCCAAATAAGCACTATCCCCTAGGATTTGGGCACCTTTGGCAAGGGCGGCGATCATGAGCCCATTCCAAGAGGTGAGTATTTTATCATCCTTATGGGGATGAATTCTTTTTTCCCTAGTTTGGAAAAGTTTTTGGCGGCATTCTTCCAGCTCCGTTAAGAGATCAGCATTTGATCTTCCTAGTTTTTTGGCTAAAATACCCCAATCTGTATGCAGGAGATTCGGGATGTTTTTTTCCTCAAAATTACCTTCCTTAGTTATGCCATAGGCTTGGCAATATAGCTTTCCCTTTTCATCACCGAGAACTTCAATAATCTCTTGGGGAGTCCAGACATAGAATTTGCCTTCCACCCCCTCTGAATCAGCATCCTCTGCGGAATAAAACCCTCCTTCTGGGTCCGTCATATCCCGGAGGACATAGGCGAAGATTTCCCGGGCTTTCTGCTCATCTTGAGGGTTATGCCGGAATTGGTAGCACTCTAAATACGCAATTGACAATAAGGCATTATCATAGAGCATTTTTTCAAAATGAGGTACAAGCCACTGACGATCCGTACTGTAGCGGGCAAAGCCAAAGCCGATATGATCATAGATTCCTCCTTGTCCCATCCGATCAAGGGTAGTTCCGACCATTTTGACCGCTCGTTGGGCTTCTAGATCCTGACCGTGATCGTGGGCATAACGAAGCAGAAAACTCAGATTATGGGGAGTTGGGAATTTAGGTGCCCGACCGAATCCTCCGTAGCGGCTATCGAAGGATTTCTCAAAGGTTTGAAAAGCCGTGTCAAGGATTTCCTTGGCCCAAGGAATAAAGTCATCTTCCCCAGAAGTAGTTAATGAATCCGGAGGGGGGGCTTCCCTTGAAGTAACGGCATTATAGATGCTCTCTGCCGAGTCGCGAACCTTCTGTTCATCCTTTTGCCAGAGCTCACCCAATTGGGTTAGAACATCCGTGATGCCGGGCCTTCCGTAGCGGCTTTTCTTGGGGAAGTAAGTACCGGCGTAGAAGGGTTTTTTATCATTAGGGGTCATCAATATCGTTAATGGCCACCCCCCGGAGCCGGTGAGGGCCTGACAGAATTCCATGTAAATATGATCAATATCGGGACGCTCCTCCCGGTCTACTTTAATAGAGATAAAGTAACGATTCAGAAGTTCTGCCACCTCATGATCTTCAAAGGATTCTCTTTCCATGACATGGCACCAATGGCATGTCGGTTACGGTAGACAACTACGAATACCCAATAGAAAGGAAAATAGGTTTGTTGTCGGCTTTCGCTTTATCAAACGCTTCTTCTCCCCAAGGATACCAATTCACTGGATTATACTGATGCTGTAGCAAATACGGTGATTTTTCCTTGGCTAATCTATTGGGTTTATGTATAGTAGTCATGGGCAACACCTCCTTATAAGCATGTTAAAGTAAGTATGTGTTAGATCAGCATTTCTTATGTGAACTGTTATTAAACCCAATTCAAGGAGGAATGAGGTTTAATTATATTCTTAGATTTTCTTGTCCCCCTATTATTAGAAGCGGTACGGTTTGTTATTCAAATTTAAGGGTCTGTTGAGGATAAAATTGGCGGTATTTATGCCTGTTAAAAGTGGGAACGGAATAAAGTGATGTTGCTGTTGTTGATTATCACTTAATATATTATATTAATGGTATGATATTCCTGAAAGGAGGCTATGACTTGTCAAATATCATCGAACTGCAAGGAGTTAGCAAGGTTTACCAAATGGGTACAGAACGGGTTAATGCCCTTAAAGATATTAATCTCACCATTGAGCAGGGGGATTTTTGCTGTTTGCTGGGCACCTCCGGGTCAGGTAAATCAACTTTACTTAATTTAATGGCCGGCCTAGAAAAGCCAACCAAAGGTCAGATCCTGATTAAAGGCCGGCATGTGGAGGCTATGAATGAAAAACAGCTGGTCAATTTCCGGCAAAAGCATATTGGTTTTGTCTTTCAGTCTTATAATTTATTATCTACCCTTACAGCACTTGAAAATGTCGAGATGCCTCTTATCTTCAAGGGAGTTTCGAGAGCTAGGCGACAAAAAGAAGCGGCTAATATGTTAAAGTTAGTAGGCCTTAAGGACAGATTACACCATAAGCCTTCACAAATGAGCGGCGGGCAGCAGCAAAGAGTTGGCATCGCCCGGGCCTTTGTAGGGAATCCCGAAATAGTCTTTGCCGATGAACCTACCGGTAATCTTGATACCCGCACTACCACAGAAATAATGGAACTGATTACTTCCTTCGCCGAGCAAAATAAGCAGACTCTAGTCCTAGTCACCCATGAAACGGAGATAGCCGATTACATGGACAAGGTGATATTTATTCGGGATGGGACTATAGAACGAATAGAGAGTAGACCCCCATGCCGCGGTGCAGCGTCGGTAGATGGTGAGAAAGTAGTGGGTAAAGATACTTCACTGCGTTCAGTATGACAACCATTTCTGTTCATTATGACATTGCGTAATGTCATCCTGAGCGAAAGCGAAGGATCTTTTTTTAAGGTTAGTTCAGTGATAGAAATTAACAGATATGGATTAGGGGGAGCAAAAACAGTATGGAGAATACACCAAAGCAATGGAGCAAGCTAAGAACCGGAAAGGGTTTAATTACATTATGTATAGTCCTTTCGTTTTTTCTACAAATGGCAATATCACCACCTTTCCTGATTGCCGCAGAAGATGTTCCTGTGGATACCTCGAAATATAAGCCTATTATCCAATTTGCCAACAGTGTTTCTGTTTCCGGAACAGCAGGGGAGACATTAAGGATTAATTTACATATTAAGAACACATCTTTCTACACGGCGAAAAACATCCGAATTAAACCTGAACTGGACGCGGATAGTCCGTTTCTTACCAGTAATAGTCCGTCTACCTTTCTTGATGAATTAATCCCCAACGGTACAGATGTAATTTTCTATTCCTTAGATATTTCTCCCTATGCTGAGGAAAAGGTCTATCCACTTAAGTTTAACTTTGAATATTATAATTCTTTTGGTGACTACTTTGGCGGAAATACTTCACCCCCCTCCGATGTAATTTACATAAAGGTCACGAATGTCAATACTTCTCCCCGTCTAAGTGTCAGTGCAGTTAACAGCTTGGAAAGGGATGCCGGCACTCCTGCCGATGTAATGAATACCCAGCTCATGATAACCAACATTGGTACACTGCCGGCCCGGGATATAAGAATCACACTCCAGGGGCTCAAGGATAATGGCCTGCAACTTTATCAGGATTCTAATCTACGCAGCGCAGCTTTTATCGATGGCAAAGGAGGGATAGCAGTCAGTTATGCCCTGCGACCCTCCGGAATAGTCGACGAGGGTAATTACGGATTAACTGTCAAATTAGAATACAAGGACAAGAGCGGCAAGGAATATGTGGATGAACATCCCTTTTATGTAAAAGTAGCCAAACCTAATACACCACCCCGTTTGAGTCTTAGTGCAACTTCTAATTTAGTCGACAAGGAAGGTCCCCCTGCAGATGTTATCAATACCCAGCTTAAAATCTCCAATCTCGGCAGCCTTCCCGCCCAGGATGTGAAAGTTACTCTGCAAGGGCTAAAGGATGATGGTTTAGGACTTTATCAGGATTCCAATCTCAGAAGCATAGCTAAGATCGATGGTAACGGTGAGGCTGTAATCAGTTATTCCCTTCTACCCGCCAGTAAAATCGGCAAGGGTTACTACGGACTTACAGCCAAGATAGAATACAAGGATCAGAGTGGTAAGGAGTATGCCGACGACCATCATTTTTTCGTAGATGTGGAAAACGGAGTAAGTAAAAACTCCGTTCCCAAGATTATTCTTAATCAGTACAGCAGTAACCCGGCTATCGTAAAAGCCGGGGATAACTTTAGCTTAGATCTTTCGTTTCTCAATACCAGTCCTGATAAAACCGTGAGCAATATCAAGGTTTTCTTTACCGTTCCCGATGGCGGAGCCAACAGCAGCGGCAATGTCTTTACTCCTGCTAACAGCAGCAACACGATTTATATTGACTCGATTCCGCCTAAGGGTACTTATCGTAAAATCCTTGAATTTTATACTATACCAGATGCCGTTCCTAAAACCTATACCTTGACCGCTAATTTTGAGTATGAAGATGAAAATGGAGAACCCTATGAGGCCAAGGAACTGATTGGCATCCCGGTCAGCCAACAGCTGAAGCTGGAGACCAGCGAGCTTACATTACCCCCGGAGGTGTTTTTGGGAGAACCTACACCGGTTGCGCTTGACTTTTACAATACCGGTAAGGCAAAGCTGAATAATTTGATGCTTAAGCTGGAAGGGGATTTTGACACCCAGAACGCTTCTTACTATGTGGGTAATCTTGATATAGGTGCCAGCGATTATTTTGAAGGGATGCTGATTCCCAATGCCCCAGGTAGCCACGAAGGTGCCCTAATTATCTCCTATGATGACCCAACCGGTGAGCATGTGGAAATACGAAAGGCTTTTACTCTAAATGTTATAGAAATGCCTATTCCGGAGATACCCCCGGGATTTGACCCTGAGGGGGGGATGAAACCGCCGGGAGTGGTTTCTAAAAAAATGCTTTGGCTAGGGTTAGGCGCCCTGGGATTGATAATTGTTGTGATAGTTTTGTTAAAAAAAGGAGTATTCAAAAAGCTTATCCATAGAAAGAAAGGTCTAACCCTAGATGAATAGCATTGATCTTGTAAGAATGGGTTTGGGTAATCTACTTAGAAGAAAAACCAGGACTCTTTTAACCGTTTTAGGTGTTGTCATCGGGACAGCAGCTATTGTAACCATGCTTTCTTTAGGCTTTGGTATGCAAGAGTCCTTTAAAGGGCAGATTTCCAGTATGGGAAGTGTGACCGTAATTGAGGTTATGCAGTCTTATGATGGAGGTCCCTACGGCATGGGCGGCAGAAGAGGGAGCGGTGCCGCAACCCTCGAAGATAAGGTCATTGCTAAGTTCCGGCAGCTTGAGGGGGTAGAGGCTGTAACGCCGGAAATAGAAAGCTATGTAAGAATAGTCTCAGGAAAATATGTTGCCGACATGCCGGTTCGGGGTATTTATCCTGAAACAATGGGCTACTTTGTTTCCAATGTGAAGGAAGGACGACTGCTTCAAAAGGACGATGGCCTTAATATTGTTATGGGGGGACAGACAGTTTATAATTTTGTCGATCCCAAAGCCCGCGACCCCTGGCGTTTTAGGGGGCCCTCCCAGGGAGAACCTAAGGTTAATGTGTTAAAGGATAAAATCTCCTTAACCTTTGATCTAAGCTATGGGATGAGAAGACCGCCCGACGAACTGAATGCCAACCGGCGTACACCTCAATTATATAAGGTAAAAGTAGTGGGCCTTTTACAAGAAGGTCAAATGGATAGTGATTACGTTACTTATATAGATATAAACCAGCTGAAAAAGCTAATTCAGGATAATGCCAAGAACCAAACCGGTAACGACGCCATGTCCAAACAAAATCTGGCCCAACAGTTAAAATACCAACGGGCCAAGGTCAAGGTCGAAGATATCAAATACGTGGAAAGTGTGCAAAACGCCATTAAGGAAATGGGCTTCCAGACTTTCAGTTTAAATGATATTCTGGAATCCGTTCAAAAACAGTCAAATACCCTTCAATTAATTCTGGGGGGAATTGGGGCAATTTCACTATTAGTGGCTGCCCTAGGTATTACCAATACTATGATCATGTCCATCTATGAAAGAACCAAAGAAATAGGGATCATGAAAGTAATCGGAGCTTCTTTAAAAGACATTAAACGACTCTTCCTTTTTGAGGCGGGGATGATTGGCTTCCTGGGCGGATTACTAGGGATAGGTATCAGCTATTTATTGTCTCTGTTACTTAATACCATCGGCAATAAGGCTAATTTTCTGATGGGTATGGGGGGAGGAGACGGTAAAATATCCATCATTCCTCTTTGGCTTGTGATAGCAGTAATAGGCTTTAGTATCTTTATTGGGCTGGTCTCCGGCTATTACCCTGCCCGACGGGCCATGAAGCTTAGCGCTCTGGAAGCCATTAAGACTGAATAAGGGAGTCATCATAATTTAAGAAAATGCAAAATCAGAATTCAACCCAGCTCAATGGCATACAAATGTAACAGGTTGGTTAAGGAATTTTTGTTTGAAAAAACTATTTATCTCCGAAAAAAATTCTTATATAATTTATTGAGAGCCAAAATGATTAGTTTATGTTAACGGCTTCAATCACGTATTATGAGGATGTAGGAGAAAAGAGTATGGATATTATCATCAGAGAAAATTATGAACAAATGAGCAAATACGCTGCAGAGATTATAGCCGGTTATATAAGATCAAAGCCGAACTGCGTATTAGGCTTGGCAACCGGAAGCACACCCATCGGCACCTATAAGGAATTAATTAGATTGCACAGGGAAGGTCTGGACTTCTCCCAGGTAAGAACTTTCAATCTTGATGAGTACCTGGGTGAGGGTATGGATTTGGACAAACCCTATCATATCGATCAAAGCTATGCTAGGTTCATGTACGAGGAACTGTTCAAGCATATCAATATTAAAAAGGAAAATATTCATCTACCCGATGGCCTGACTAAAGAGCCGAAAGAATTTTGTTTGTGGTATGAGGAAGAAATTAAGAAGGCCGGGGGTATTGATCTACAACTATTGGGACTTGGTGGTGACGGACATTGGGGATTCAACGAACCCGGCTCCTCTCTTGGGTCAAGAACCCGAGTGCAGGCATTGACAGCGCAGACCCTTGATGACAATTACGAAGCCTTCTACAAAAAAGCCCATATTGAGCGGAGCCAGATGCCCCATTTTGCTATTACGATGGGAATTGGCACCATACTGGATGCTAGGAACATTTTAATGATTGTTAACGGCTCTAAGAAAGCGGAGATTGTGGCCAAATGCCTGGAAGGCCCAATTACTTCTCAAATCACTGCCTCGGCAATACAGCTGCACAGCGGTGACATCACGGTTGTCCTTGACGAAGCGGCAGCTTCAAAATTAGAGCATACCGATCATTACAAGCATGTCGAAAAAATGAAACTTGAATACGGATTATAAGCAAAGATAGCCATAAGTGACTAATAAATGCCGGGACCTTCCACCCGGCATTTTTACTTTTTTTATGTTTTCTTACCAATTTTAAACATTAGCAGGATATAATAAAGGATTATTACCAAAGATAGAGAAATATAGTAGTAATTAGCTGATTTGCTTGTGTGAGACATAAAAGAAAAACTTTTTATTAGGATTAATCTGAAGGAGTGAGTACTTATGAGTTTGTTTAAACGGGTCAGTGACAACATTAGAGCCAATCTGAACAGTTTGCTGGATAAAGCGGAGGACCCGGAAAAAATGCTGGATCAATACTTACGGGATATGGAGGAGGACATTACCGAAGCGGAAGCTGCAGTGGCCAAGCAATTGGCTGTGGCTTGGAAGTTCAAAGCTCAATTTGAGGACGCTATGGCCATTGTAGAGAAACGTGAGGCCCAGGCCATTGAAGCGCTAAAGAAGGATCGCGAAGATCTAGCCCGGAAAGCCCTGGAAGATAAAAGAATCCATCAAGCCAAGGCCGAAGAATACCGCACCCAACACGAAAGTAGCCGCTCTGTGGCGGATCAACTAAAGCAAGAGCTGAAAGAAATGAAAAACGAATATGAAAAATTACAGAATAAACGAGATACCTTGGTGGCAAGGGCCCAAGCAGCGAAAGCCCAAAAAGATATCTATGGGGTTATGAGCGGATTGGGTAAGGATAGTAGTCGCAAAAATTTTGACAGGATGGAGGATAAGATCCTGCAAATGGAGGCTGAAGCCAAGGTAGTGGGAGACTTTAAAGAGTCTAACCTTGACAGGGAGCTGGAATCATTAGGAAAAGATGAAGAAATTGAAAAAGAATTAGCTGCCTTAAAGGCAAATCTTACGGTGAGAAAAGATTAGGAACTACGCAAAAGTTCATTTCCGCATGGAGGGAAGACTGTGCTTGAGGTTTACTGGATATGCTTAATTGGCGGAGTACTATTTGCCCTGGTTAGTATTATCTTTGGTGATATTTTGGGCGATTTACTTGGTGGTTTCTTCGACTTTTTGTCCTTTGACCATCTGGACTTTCTGCACCCAATGGTACTGATCGGGGGCATAACCATCTTTGGCGGCTCAGGGATTATGTTAAGCCGCTATACGCACATGGAAGCTGTTCCCGCCGCGATACTTTCCTTGATGATTGCTATTGCTCTTTCTATTTTGGTTTATTTTGCTTATGTAAAGCCCATGAAAAACAGTGAAAACTCTACGGGGTTTTCGATGAAAGACCTTGTCGGTAAAATTGGTGAGGTGACTGTCTCAATTCCGGTGGGGGGATATGGAGAAGTGCTCCTTAGAGTTGGAGCTGGTAACACCAACCAAATTGCGGCCGGTCTTGACCGGTCCGAAATACCCACCGGCGCTAGGGTAGTGGTTGGGGAAATAAAAGACGGCATACTTTATGTTTTCCCTTATGAAGAATGAGGAGGAGATGGAATGTTTGATTTACTGATTATTCCCATGGTTGTGTTAGGGGTCATTATTGTTCTCGGCCTGGCTTTTTGGGCTAGGTATAAGACGGTGGGGCCGGATCAGGCCATGATCGTTACCGGGTCTTATCTAGGTAACAAAAATGTTCATACCGACGAATCGGGCCGCAAGATTAAGATTATTCGTGGTGGCGGAGCGTTCATCCTCCCAATTTTCCAGCAAGCGAGATTCATATCCTTACTGTCCCACAAGCTGGATGTAACCACTCCGGAGGTCTATACGGAACAGGGGGTTCCCGTCATGGCTGATGGAGTAGCAATTATTAAAATTGGCGGTTCCGTTGAAGATGTGGCTACGGCCGCGGAACAATTCCTAAGCAAGCCGTCTTCAGCTTTAAGTCAGGAAGCCCAGGAAGTATTGGAGGGACATTTGCGGGCAATTTTGGGGATGATGACGGTTGAGGAAGTTTACCGTAATCGAGAGAAATTTGCCCAGGAGGTCCAAGGTTCAGCAGCTAAAGATCTAAGGAAAATGGGATTGCAGATCGTCTCCTTTACGATTAAAGATATTCGCGATAAAAACGGCTATCTCGAAGCCTTAGGTAAGCCGAGGATTGCTGCGGTAAAGAGGGATGCCGAAGTTGCGGAAGCGGAAGCAGTACGTGATGCCCGGATTTTGAAGGCCAAGGCCGATGAGGAAGGTCAGAAAGCCGAACTGCTCAGAGATACAAGCATTGCCGAAGCAACTAAGGAAAAAGAACTAAAAGTGGCCTCCTTTAAAAAAGATCAGGATACGGCTATGGCTGAGGCAGACCAAGCTTATCATATTCAAGAGGCCCGTTCCCAGCAACAGGTTACGGCCGAGCAGATGAAGGTTTCTATTGTCAAAAAAGAAAAAGAGATTGAACTTGAGGAAAAAGAAATTCTACGCCGTGAGAAGCAGTATGATGCGGAGGTCAAGAAAAAAGCCGACGCGGATAGGTATGCGGTTGAACAAGCTGCCGAGGCCGATAAGTCCAAAAGAATGCGGGAAGCAGATGCCCTTAAATATAAGATTGAGGCCGAAGCCAAAGCTAATGCCGAACAAAAGCGCCTGGATGGTCTGGCAATTGCCGAGGCCGAAAAGGCGAAAGGTTCCGCAGAAGCCGAGGTAGTGAGACTTAAGGGTCTGGCCGAAGCAGAGGCTAAAGAGAAACTAGCCGAAGCCTTTGAAAAATTCGGGCAGGCTGCCGTACTGGACATCATCGTCAAAATGCTGCCTGAACTAGCCGGAAAGATTGCCGAACCGTTAAAATCCATCGATAAACTCACTGTTGTTGACACCGGCCATGGGCAAGGAGCTGCTAAGCTGAGCAATTATGTTACGACCCTTATGGCAACTGCTCCGGAAATGCTCAATAGTGTATCCGGCATTGATCTGGAAAAGCTGGTAAAACAACTCACTAGTGGGGCGGCTGATTCTGAAGAACAAATTGAGGGCAAATCTCAAGCCTAAAGCTCATGCCTAAATTAAAGTATAGGGGAGACCACCGGTCTCCCCTATACAATTGGTTTTATAACTCTTTTTTGGTGATAGCAACCCTCCATACTTCTGGTCCTTGCTCAAGGTACTCCCATTCGAATTTTTCGGGGTATTCGGCTAAGAATTGATAGTGTAATGGTTTTGGATCATGATCATTAATCAATTCCATCGTTTCTCCGGGGAATAAGGTGTTGAAGGTTTTAAGGATCACTGGATGCTTGTCCTTGGGTTCAAACTTGCGTGCATCTACCAGCGCATCAATCTCCGGCATTCGATTACCTCCCTATCTTTTGGTAATATGCGTTATCCTGCATGTGAATATACATATTTTTATCCATTGTTTTTGGCCGGGACTAGTCTAAATTATCGACACAAATTGACAAATATCGAGAAATTTATTGACGTTTCGACTGGACCTTGATATGATCTTTCTATTATTTAAAAAGATCATAGTAATACCTTGTATAAGTTCAAGAATTGGCTTGAACGTTTCTACCGGCTACCGGAAATAGCTCGTCTACAAGGAAAGGGAAAATATGTACATGCTCATGCGTAATTATTTTTTCTTTTTGTAGATGAAACTTTGGCGGTGCGCTAAAGTTTTTTCTTTTAGCAAGGGAATACTAAACTGGTCAACTAGCAAAAGAGGAGGACATCATGAGGGACTTTTTCCAGTTTAACGATCGTCAAACTTCCTTTAAGCAGGAAGCACTTGCCGGAGTAACAACCTTTCTTTCTGTAGCTTATATCTTGGTGGTAAACCCCATTATTCTTAGTCAAGCGGGCATGGATAAGGGTGCTGTGTTTACCGCAACTGCGCTTACTGCTATCATAGGTACATTACTTATTGGGTTGCTCGCTAATTATCCTATCGCTATTGCTCCGAGTATGGGGCTGAATTCATTTTTTACTTTTTCTGTATGCATCGGGATGGGAATAGAATGGCAAATCGCTTTAACCAGTGTCTTTATTGCCGGAATTATTTTTATGATTTTGAGCTTAATGAAAATCCGGGAGAAAATCATTAATGCTATTCCCGAGGATTTGAAACATGCGATTGCTTGCGGGATTGGCTTTTTCATTGCCTTTATCGGTTTTAAAAATGCGGGAATTATTGTTGCTAATCCGGATACTTATGTTACCCTGGGAAACTTAACATCACCGACCACGGCATTGTCCGTCATCGGCCTGATCGTCACCATAGTTATGTTAGTTCGCGGTATCAATGGAGCGATTTTCTATGGGATGGTCATGACAACGATTATCGGTATGGTTGTGGGATTGATTAAAATGCCAACTTCCATAATCGGTACAATACCAAGCCTTAAACCAACTTTTGGCGTTGTCTTCATGAACCTGCCACAGATATTTACTCCTCAAGTATTGGCGGTGATCTTCACCTTTTTGTTTGTTGCCTTCTTTGATACGGCCGGTTCCTTAATCGCTCTTACCAGCCAAGCAGGAATCATGAAGAATAATGAAATTCCGAAAATAGGCAGAGCCCTGCTCGCGGACTCTTCTGCCGGTGCCATCGGTGCGATCTTGGGAACGTCTACTCCTGCAACTACTGTTGAATCCTCTTCGGGGATTGCAGTTGGCGGCAGAACCGGTTTCACCTCGATAATTATTGCTCTTTGCTTTGGCATTGCCTTGCTCTTTTCGCCTATTTTATCCGTCATCACCACAGAGGTTACAGCCCCGGCTCTAGTCATCGTTGGGTCCTTAATGGCAATGGATATCCGCAATATTAATTGGACGAAAATGGAGGTTGTCATACCGGCCTTTTTAACGATTATTATGATGCCACTTACCTCTAGTGTAGCAATGGGTTTAGCATTTGGCTTTATTCTGTATCCATTAGCCCTCATAGCTCAAAAACGGTTTAAAGAAGTCCATCCGATTATGTATGTGCTCGGTTTGTTGTTTATCTTATACTTTATATTCATAGCATAGAGAAAAAGACGGGAATTGCCCCAATGTCATTGGGAATTACCCGTCTTTTTTAAATCTTACTATTAAAGTATATTTCATCTACTTGAAGCTGCTTCTTTAATATTTCCCTCCATAGCTGGTAAGGAATTTCACCTGTTCCCTTAGAGATTTTTGTGCGCTTTAAATTTCCGTCATCAATCACTTTTCGGTAAAAATAATGGTCTGTATCTTTATATAGCTCCCATCCAT
>NZ_CEVWNY010000077.1:0-14161 GCF_982384815.1 Desulfitobacterium sp.
GTTTATTCAGGAATCTTTAGCAAGCAAGAATCTAATACGTTTATTGCTCAAAAATGGCTATGCCCCTCTGAGTCGAAATCACTCCATTAAACTCTTAAATAGTGGCCAGGAGAAATTCGCAGCCTTGATTCGGGATCTAGAAGATGCCCAACATCATATTCATCTGGAGTACTATATTTTTCATGATGATGAAATAGGGAAAACAATTCAGGATGTTCTTATCCGCAAAAGCCAAACGGGAGTAAAAATTAGAATAATTGTTGACGGGCTGGGTTCGCGAAATTTATCAAAAAAGTTCTTAGCCGGATTTAGGCATTCAGGAATCGAGCTTAAATGGTTTTTCCCATTGCGTTTGCCGCAAATGCTATTTACTTTAAATTACCGAAATCACCGCAAATTAGTCGTCATTGACGGCAAGATTGGCTATCTTGGCGGAATTAATGTTGGTGATGAGTACCTTTCCCGTAACCCTAAATACGGTTTTTGGAGGGATACCCATCTGCGTTTAGAGGGAGAAAGCATTCGGACAATTCAAGAGACCTTTCGTAATGATTGGTATTTTATAACTCAGGAAAACCTTAAAGATCCTCTCTACTTTCCCAAACCAACGGGGGGCGGAAAAATTCTTGCCCAGGTTATTGCCGGAGGCCCGGATTCAAAAGAAGAATCGGTAAAAGAACTTTTCTTTACGATCCTCAACATCGCGGAAAAGGAAATATTCCTTACTACCCCCTATTTTATTCCCGATGAAAGTATGATCATGGCTTTAAAATCAGCGGCGCGGAGAGGTATTAAGGTGAAAATTCTTGTCCAGGGCAAGCCTGATCACAAATTACCTTATCTTGCTTCCGGGTCTTACTTTGCTGATTTATTGAAGGCCGGTGTAGAAATTTTTCGCTATCAAAAAGGAATTCTTCATAGTAAGGTTTTGACCATCGACAAGAAGATCGGTATCGTTGGTTCGGCTAATTTTGACATACGTAGTTTTCAAATCGATTTTGAACTAAGTACCGTAATCTATAATGAGGAATTCGCTAAAGAATTAAACCAAAGC
Organism: Desulfitobacterium sp.; assembly: GCF_982384815.1. NCBI lineage: Bacteria > Bacillati > Bacillota > Clostridia > Eubacteriales > Desulfitobacteriaceae > Desulfitobacterium > Desulfitobacterium sp. The sequence goes on from NZ_CEVWNY010000077.1 coordinate 1,055, forward strand.
CAAGAAAAGGATTTAATAGACAGCTTTATAATTACTCAGGAAGAAATTCAAAGCCAAACAAGGTTCTTAGGCTTTGAAACTGCTCTCGCTCGACTATTTTCGCCGTTCATGTAAGGAGGAATCCTGTTCTAAGCAGGATTTCTTTATTTTATGAGGAATAGATTGAGAGGATATCGTCAGATATGCGTACTTTACAGCGTCAAAATAGTCAGAATGAGAGGGGAGGTTTCCTCATAGTGCAAACGGACTCCTTTGATGAGATTTATGAAGAGCTATTTCCCATTCTTTACCGTTTTGTACGTTTGCGGGTTCCGCAAAGTGATGTTGAGGATGTAACTGCTGAAACTTTAACAAAGGTCTGGCGAGCACTGCCAACTTTTGAGGGAAAAAGTACTTTAAAATCCTGGGCGATACGAATTGCCTATCATCATATTGCTGATTTTTACCGATCCCGCAAGGGGAAAAGCATGCAAATCGTATCTTTAAGTGAGGAAATTAAATCGGCTCAAGCAGCGGAAGATCATAGCGATAGCTTATTAACAGCACTCAGTGTGAGTGAAACTCTTTCAAAATTATCCGAACCACAAGTGGCAGTTATCCAACTTCGTCTCATAGAAGGATTCAGTGCAATCGAAGTTGCTCAGATTCTCGGCATTACCCAACAAGCAGTTGATAGTCTCCTGTATCGAGCAAAGAAAAGCTTCCGCAAGTATTACGAAATGGAGAATGCAGGGGGTATTCGATAATGAAAAAGGATGCATACACCCTCTGGGAACAGGAGGGCGATTTAGAACTTATGAAGCTATTCTTTCATGAAGTTCGCCCTGACCTAGAGCAAAAGGAACGAATTAAAAAACTCGCTCTGGAGAAGATCCGGGAAGAAGAGAAAAAGGCAGCCAGTGGTGAATTTCCGCGGAATACTCCTATTTCTGAACTATCTATAAAGGAATCTTTAAGGGAAAAGACCCGGCGAAAGTTAAAGTCTTTTTGGTGGCGCTGGCAATGGAAACTGGCCCTTCCGGTAGCAGCTGTACTGATGATAGTTTTTATCGGCATCGGTATGGAAGGCTTAAAGGACTCTCCCTTGGGAATAGGGAGAGGGTCTGTGGCAAAATCCGGTTCTCAGAATAGTGTAGCCTTTGATACTGCCGGGGTGGCAGAGGCTCCACAGGAATCTGCCCGAAAGTCCATGGAAAATGCTTCAGAATTTGCTACTAATGAGGTCGGAGTAGGTGCCTCGCCTAGTACTGCAGACTCAGGACTCAGGTCGGATATTGCTCCCATAATGCCTATACCGGAACCTCAGACCCCTCCTGCGGATGCAGGTTTGCCTAAAAAAATCACTTATAATATGAATGCCAGCCTGCAAGTGGAAGATGTATCTCAAGCTCTCACTACAATCACCCAAGAAATCATCAGCTTAGGTGGGTATGTGATGGAGTCGTCGGAGAGCAACTACCAATACGATAGTTCCGCTTATGCTATTTTCAAGATTCCTTCCCATCAGTTGGAAGGATTCAAGGGCCATCTTGAGCAATTCGGTAAGGTCCTAAATGAACACACTTCATCTACAGATATTACCAACCAGTATTATGATACTCAATCCAGACTAAAGAACCTGGCAGCTCAAGAGGCACGTTATCTGGAGATTTTGCAGGAAGCAAAGAATGTAGAGGAAATTCTGCATATCGAGAATTATTTAAGCAGTACTCGTATGCAGATTGAACAGCTCCAAGGTCAGGTCAAGCTTTGGGACCATCAGGTTGACTATTCCACCGTGACCATCAACCTTCAGACCACTCCCAGATTAGTTAATGTGAATGACCCCTGGCAACCGGTATCATGGGCCAATACTTGGCAAGCTGCCAAAGATGCTGTTCTCAAAACCATCAGTTCCACCTGGAACGGCATCAATTACCTGGTTGTAGGAATTGCTTATGCGCTTCCTTACATTATAGTTGGAGGAGGGCTAATCGGATTCTACCTGATCAGAAAGTATAAGCGTAAAAATTGAACAGACGCATCTAATATGAGCTTGCGAAAATATTTCGCAGGCTCTTCTTTATTGACTATGTTTGTTAAGTTGTATATTGTAAAATAAGCAAAAGCAAAGATAAAAAATGCTCTATACAAGTTCCGTATATCTAAGCAGGGTATGAAACAAAAACTATGATTGGTTAATAAAAGGAGGGATCTCTTTGACCAGATGGGCCATGATAAGAAGGATTGGAAAATTTCTCGGTATCGCTCTAGGCGCGATCATTGCTGCCTATAGTGTCCAGGGCTTCATCGTCCAAGCAGGACTTGGAGGAGGTGGAATCGGAGGGATTGCTTTATTGTTGTTCTATACCCTCGGTTTTCCGATTGGGGTTGTCAACTTTATCCTCAATATTCCTTTATTCGCTCTAGGGTGGAAAGGAGTTAACCGTATTTTTGTCATAAAGACCTTCTTCGGAATCGTTATCTATTCTTTGGCCTTGGACTTCTTCAAAGGAATTCAGCCTTTAGAATTAAACGATGTGTTCCTTGGTGCCCTCTACGGAGGAGTTCTCGGGGGTGTTGGCTCCGGTATAGTATTTCGCTTAGGTGGAAGTCTCGGTGGAACCGATATCATTGCTAAAGTTATTCAACGCCGATTTGGCTGGGCGATGGGTACTACTATGTTAACTATTAACGCAGTAATCATTTTGGCTTCTTGGGCTATTCTAGGCCCCAAAATCGCCCTTTATACTTTAGTGTCTATGTTTACCTTCAGCAAAACGGTAGATGTCTTAGCCAGTGGTCTCCCGGCAAAGTCGGTAACCATAATTTCCAATCAATCAGATCAATTAATTCAGCGTATCTTGAAAGAATTGGGAAGGGGAGTTACCTTTCTTCATGGTCAGGGCGGGTATTCATCTGCAGAAAAGAATGTGATTATCTGTGTTGTAAGTATTTCCGAACTTGGACACTTGAAAAGAATTGTCCGGGAAGAAGATCCCAATTCCTTCATCATTGTCCAAACAGCCTCTGAAGTAGTAGGTGGGGGATTCGCCTTAGAGTAATTTAGGGAGGAAATAATCGAGCTGATTATTTTCAATTGTTCCTTATTAAAATTTTCTTGACTTGTCAAAAAAGCTAATCTTAATACTTTAGCATTAGTTATCTCCAGCCAATACTCTTTGCCGGAGATTTTGGACTCCCCGAAGGCAGCTCCCCAAATGTTTATAACTCCTTTTAAATTATCTGTTTGGAAATTGTTTAGGGTATAAGTATAGAAGTCATAAGTACTCATTGCTTTGCTCTCTTGAAGATAACTGTTAAGGTCTTTTAACTCCCAGATTTGAATATACCCACGTAAAGAATAGTGTTCATCATTTAAATAAGCATTATATTGGAGTTGCCGGCGATCTTGTACAGGATTTTCAATTATTTGCATCGTTGCGGGAAGTTGTAGGTGGATACCTCTTTCCAGTACATGGGGTACCGTTTTTGCGGCTAGCGTAGCGGTAATTCCGTTGGCTATAGGGTAAAAAACTAAGCAAAGCATGAAGAGGAAGACTCCCGAAAGAAATATTTTTTTCACATTACCCTCCCACAGGTTTTTAGTACATCTTATTTAACTTTTATGCCATTTATACAAATTTCTTCCCTAGCTTTAATCGGGGGCGGCAAAATTCTATCCATGTTCTGTGCTATAATTTTAAGAAAAATGAGAGGGGAACTCTAGCTTTGCGTTTTATTATTGGTCGAGCCGGTACGGGAAAAAGTCGCTTATGTTTAGAAGAAATTCGTCGTGAAATTCAAAATGATCACTGGGGCTTACCCCTGATTCTGCTGGTTCCTGAGCAAGCGACTCACCAAATGGAAATGAGTCTTACTCATGACCCGGCTTTCGGGGGTATCCTTAGAGCTCAGGTGTTAAGTTTTAGGCGTTTGGGCTGGCGTGTTTTTTCCGAGGCGGGGGGTGGGGGAAAAGCAGTTATGGGGGAAATGGGCAAACGAATGCTTCTCCGCCGCTTATTGCTAAAGCATCGTTCCCAGTTGCGTATCTTTGCCCGCTCGGCTACCCGCCCAGGCATGGCAGATCTATTGGCTCAAGCTATTGCCGAGTTTAAAATTTATCGGATTGAGCCTAATGATCTGCGGGCCATTGAGAATGCGGATGAGCTACTGATGCAAAAAACCACCGAGCTGGCTTTTCTATATGAGGAATTCAATCAAAGTCTCTTTCCGAATTTAAGAGATGCGGATGATGAGCTCAATTTAGTTGCGGAAAGAATATCTTCTGCCCCCTTTTTAAAAGGTGCAGAAGTATGGATTGATGGTTTTAAAGGTTTTACTCCTCAAGAGCTTTATATTATTCAAGCTTTAGCAGGGATGGCTGCCGAAATTACAATTAGTTTGCCTCTTGATCCTAGGCTCGTAAAAGAGAAAAGCCCAGAATTCAAGCCTGGCGAGGAGGTATTTTTTGGACCGCTTCAGACCTATCAATCCCTTTTGAGTTTGGCACGGGATACAAAAGTTCCAATACGCCATATCTATCTGAATCAGGTCCGGCGTTTTCATAACCCGGAATTATCCCACTTAGAAAAATACTACAATACTTATCCGACTAAGCCCTATTACCCAAAAGAGAGTTCACTTGGTGAAAACTTAACCGGAATAACTCTTTTAGCAGCTACTAATAAAAGGGCTGAGGTGGAGGGAATCGCTCGTGAATTAAGGCGGTTGACCCGAGAAGAGGGCAAGTTATGGCGGGATTGTCTCGTGGTTTCGCGTGATTTGGCTGGATACCAGGGCCTAATCGAACGGGTCTTTAATGCTTATGAAATACCTTTTTTCCTGGATCATAAACGGCCGGTTACCCATCACCCATTATTGGAGTTGCTTCAAGCCGCCCTTGAAGCCGCTGATACGGATTGGGCCTATGAACCGCTTTTCCGCTGCTTAAAAACAGACTTTTTCCCTTTGAGTAGAGATACCATAGACCGCCTGGAAAACTATTGTTTGGCTTTTGGTTTACAAGGTAAGGCGTGGCGCAGCAACCGTCCCTGGGAATATTCGCGGGGGTTAGGGAGCGAGGTTGAACTAGAGTATATTAATGAAGCACGACAAACCATATTTGCTTTATTTAATCCTGTGGTCGAAGCCCTTAAGCCGAATTCAGACTCCCAAGAAAAGCCTACCGTTGGCCAAATCACTAAGGGTCTTTATGATTTTTTAGTTAGCCTGCAAATACCGGAACAACTGCAGAGTAGAGCGGATGAAGCTCGTCAGATAGGAAATTTAGCTGAAGCACAATTACAAAGTCAGATTTGGGAAGCGGTGATTGAGGTCCTTGATGAGCTGGTTGCCGGTCTCGGTGATGAAATCCTTGATTTATCGGAGTTCACCATAATTTTAAACTCCGGATTTGAAAATCTGAAACTAGGTTTAATCCCTCCTGGTGTGGACCAAGTTTTAGTAGGCTCTCTTGATCGTTCCCGCAATCCGGAGACCGACCTGTTATTTTTAATCGGGGCTAATGATGGTATTCTACCGGGAAAACCTTCTTCTGATGGAGTATTCGATGAATTGGAAAGAGAGCATCTTGAGCAATTAGGAATTGCTCTCGCTCCGAAGGGGAAGGCACAGCTTTATGAGGAACAATATTTTATTTATACTGCCTTAACCAGAGCTCAAGCAAGGTTGTATATTAGCTATTCTTTAACTGACGAAGAAGGAAAGGGGTTGATTGCCTCTCCTGTAATCAATCGGATCAAGACAATTTTCCCTGCCCTTAAAGAAAAATATCTCGGCTATGATCCGGAAAATATAAATGAAGTTGATCATCCATATGCTCTCTTGCCGGCATATGCTCTTCAGCTCCAGAATCTCCGCCAAGGAAGGGACTTACCGCCATTATGGGAAATAGTGCGGGGTTGGTTTCAGGAGCGAAAGGCTTACTTTCCTCAATCTGCGTTATTGGAGGAAGGAGTAAACTATAAAAATCTTGAGGAAAAGCTGCCTAAAGCCTTAGCCCGAAGGCTTTATGGCAAGCGCTTGATCACTAGTGTCTCTCGTTTAGAACAATTTGCTCGTTGTCCTTTTGCTCATTATGCGCAATACGGACTCAAGCTTAAGGAACGCTCCAATTATCGCCTTTCTCCACCGGATATGGGACAGTTCTTCCATACCGTTCTCCATGATTTCGCCGTTGCCTTAAGAGACAAGCAGTTAAATTGGGGGGAACTGAACAAAGAGGACTCTTGGCAGCTTGTTAACGAAGTTGCGGATAAGGTTGCATTGAATTTGCAGAATATGATTTTGTACAGCAATGCTCGTTATCGATACCTGACCCATAAGTTAAAGCGTACTGTTCACCACGCGGTTCGGGTTTTAGGAGAGCATGCACGGCAAGGTACCTTTGTACCTATCGAGTTGGAAGTAAAGTTTGGTCCGGAAGGCACTTTGCCTGCAGTGGAAATACCACTTAAAGATGGCGAGCACTTAATCCTGAGAGGGCAAATCGACCGGATTGATTGTGCTATCCTAGATAATCAAGTTTACTTAAGAATTTTTGACTATAAATCCCGAGAAGCTCAGGTGAATTTGAATCAGATTTTTTATGGTTTGGATCTCCAGCTTTTAGCCTATTTGGATGCGGCTTTGCAAGGAGCCCAGATACTCTTATCTCCTCTTCAACAGGACCAAACCCTTGACCAGATTCATCCTGCTGGTTTTCTTTATTTTCCGGTAATCGATCCCCAGCTTAAAGGGAAAAATCTCCTCGATCCGAATCAAGTGGAAAAAGATCGAATAAAGGCGGTTAAGGTTAAAGGGTATTTGCTGGCCGACCAGCAGGTTCTGCGCGCAATGGATCGCAATCTCGATAATTCGGACTTGCTAGGGATTAAACTCACTAAGGAAGGGGAGTTTAGGAAAGGTTCCCCCATTCTTACGGAAGCACAGTTTACCCTCCTGAGAAAGCATCTTCATCATTTTTTACGTCAAAGCGGTGAGGCTCTTTTGGATGGCACTATCGCTATTGCCCCTTATCGACAGGGCAAGAATAATGCTTGTCAATATTGTACTTATAAGCCATTTTGTCATTTTGATCCTTACTTACCGGAGAACAATTATTGCGATTTGCCTGTGGTTGCCGACAAAGATTTTTGGCACCTATTAAATGATGGGGACGCTGAGGAAGCACCTCCAGAGTCTATGAATTTTACCGAATTACCTCAAAGGTCTGAACCGCTGCCCGAAAAAAAAATCGAACCTAAGAATTCTCTTTTAAACATCCAAAAAAATCAGGGGCTGAATTGGTTAGGGGAGGAAGATTTTGCCACCGGAAAGGAGGGGAACACGCATGAGCAGTCCTAATTGGACCCCGGAGCAAACTGCTGCAATTGATTTAAAAGGCCAGATCCTGGTGGCTGCCGCTGCCGGCTCCGGCAAAACTGCGGTACTTGTCCAGAGATTAATCCGCCGTATTACCGGTGCCGAAGAAAAGACAGATGTAAACCGGTTTCTTGTGGTTACTTTTACCAAAGCCGCAGCTGCGGAAATGCGGGAGAGAATTGGTAAGGCTCTGGATGATGCCCTCTTCACTGCAACAGACCCCCTAGAGGTTGAACACCTGCTTCGGCAAAGAGCTTTACTCTATCGGGCTCAAATAACAACCCTTCATTCTTTTTGTATGGAGTTGCTTCGTCAATACTTCTATCAAATCGAGTTGGATCCGGCCTTTCGGGTAGCTGATGACACGGAGACCGACCTTTTGCGTCAAGATATTATTGAGGATTTGTTTGAAGCGTATTATGCCCAGGAAAATCGGTCTTTTCAAAACCTCGTTGATGCCTTTGGTACCGACCGGGATGATCAACCTCTTATGGAAGCCATTTTAAGGCTTCATGAATTTGCTATGAGCCAGATTCATCCGGAAGAATGGCTAAAGGAACTTCCTACAGCTTATCAATGGTCTAATTCCGATGAGTTATTGCAGAGCCCTTGGGGAAAAGTTGTTCAGCGGCGCGTTCTTGACCAAGTGGAAGATGGGCTTGCCCTTTTAGAGCGGGCCCATCAGATTGCTGTAATGCCGGGAGGACCTTTGCAGTATGCCCCGGTCTTGCAAGATGACCTAGCAAGGTTGAGGCTCCTTCAGCAATCTTTTGACCGAGAAAGCTGGAGTAGGGTAGAGGAAGCTTTTAAAGTGGCCTCAGTTTTTCCTACCCTTCCGCGTGGCGGTAAAAAGAGTCAGGGCCAAGCCCTTGTTGATGAGGATGAGCAAAAGCGGCTTCGGGAAGAAAGCAAGAAGGCCCGCGACGAAGCCAAGAAGAAGCTGGAAGATATTAAGGCTGCTGTTTTTTCCATTCCTTTAGGTGAGCAGCTACCTTTCCTCGCTAAAATGTCCCAATTAGTTCAGACCTTGGCCCAGGTAACCTTAAGATTTATTGAGGAATATCAAAAGGCCAAAAGGCAGCGGAATATAGTTGACTTTGGGGATCTTGAGCACTTTGCCTTAAGGTTATTGACAGAAGCTAATCAGCCCTCCGTCATCGCTAAAAAGTTACAGGAGTATTATGCGGAAGTTCTGGTAGATGAATATCAGGATATTAATCCCGTTCAAGAACGCATTCTTCAACTAGTGTCCCGTCAAAATGGACCGGATGCCAATCTATTTATGGTTGGTGATGTGAAGCAAAGTATTTATCGGTTTCGCATGGCTGATCCCCGCTTATTCTTAAAAAAATATGGTGATTTTCCTCATTATAAAGTAGGAGAGGAAGCCGCCCACCAAGAGTTGGTTATTGATTTGAATCAGAATTTCCGCAGTCGCGCCGAGGTCATTCATGGTATTAACTTTCTTTTTTATCAGCTAATGACGGAAGGGGCAGGGGAGGTAGCTTACAACGAACAAGCCGCCCTGCGTCCGGGGGCAAAATTCGTCACCAATCCCGATCTAAAAACAGCGGAAGGACCAATCGAAGTTCATCTTTTCGATCCGAAGGACATCGCAATAGCTATATCAAGGGAGAATCAGCCGGAGGAATCAGTACCGGCTGAACCCATTAATTTGGAGTCTAAAGAGGATGAAGGCCTTGAAGACGTAGAAACTGCTCGTATTGAAGCAAGCTTAGTAGCAACACGGATTCAAACAATGGTTAATAATTGCGAATTTCAAATTCATGATAAAGAATTGGGCGATTTTCGTCCGGTACAGTATTCCGACATAGTTATTTTGATGCGGTCCTTGTCTGCGGTTGCTCCCATCTATATTGAAGAATTGCAAAAAGCGGGAGTACCGGTATATGGGGAAACCAATAGTGGCTATTTTGGAACTAATGAGGTTGATACGATCTTATCTTTGCTGAAAGCAATTGATAACCCCCGAGTGGATATCCCTTTGGTGTCGGTACTCCGATCCCCGTTAGTTGGCATGAATGGAACCGAGCTTGGTAAATTGCGTTCATTAATACCTAATGGAGACTTTTATGAAACTATAGCCCTAACTTATTGGGCCGGTAACGAAGCAAAATCCGACAATATTATTGATTCCGAAGTACAAAAGATCCTCGAAAGGCATCAGGAGTATTTACCCCAATTAAAAATTAAAGCCAAGGAGATTCTTAAAGAAGCCCCCGATCTAAAAGATAAGGTGAACTACTTTTTTTCCAAGCTTCAGGACTGGCGGCAATTGGCAAGGCGTAGTTCTTTAGGGGATTTAATCTGGCATCTCTATGAAGAAACCGGCTATCTGGCTTATGTAGGAACCTTGCCTTCCGGATCTCAACGCCAAGCCAACCTACGTATTCTCTATGATCGGGCCTGTCGTTATGAGGAAACCAACTATCGAGGCTTATTCCGTTTCCTGCGTTTTTTGGAGAAATTTCAAAGTCAAGGGAAGGATCTCGGTAACGCAAGCACCGTGGGAGAAAAAGAGAACGTGGTGCGGCTATTAACCGTCCACTCCAGCAAAGGTCTGGAGTTCTCAGTAGTTTATGTAGTGGGATTAGGAAAAAAGTTCAACACCCGCAGTCTTAGCAGCAAGCTCTTACTCCATTCTCAGCTAGGTGTTGGGATTCCATTAATCGATATTGAAAACCAGGTTCGTTATCCTTCTCTAATTCAATATGCTGTTAAAGAACGGATGAGGCAGGAATCATTAGCTGAAGAGTTACGAATCCTGTATGTTGCTCTTACCCGGGCCAAGGAAAGATTGCTGTTATTCGGACACCTTGATAAGTTGGAAGAAACACTGGCTAATTGGCAGAGTTTAGCGCGTAATTGTTCTACTATTGCTTATCCTGATGGACAACTCCATAATGCCAAGACCTTTCTGGACTGGATTGGTCCGGCCCTAATGCGTCATCCTGATCAGCTATTTGCGGGATATCCACAAATAGAGTTAAGCCTGCCGGATTCAACATCTAAGTGGAAGTGTATTATTCATGGCGGGATAAGCAATTTTGAAGGACTACTCCCTACAGAAGAAGTTGATCTTAAAACCGAAGATGCTGCTCAAAAAGTTGAGAGTCTTCCGGAAATCGGTGAGGATCAGGAAATCGGTAAAGATCAGGTGATCTGCGCGGACCAGGTAAATAGGGGAGATGGTGATGAAGAAACAACTGAATCACCCCGGGCTAGATTGAAGGAAGAAGTATATAGGCGTCTTAATTGGAGATATCCTTATGCAGATTCAGTCAATAAGCCTGCTAAAACCAGTGTTAGTGAATTAAAGAGGCGATTACCTTGGTATACCGACACATCTGAGGGAACAGGCAATTCTTCTTCAGCCTCAAATTTCCCTAGACCGAAGTTTATGCAAGGCCCAAAGGAATTCTCTGCTGCCGAAAAAGGCACTGCTCTTCATACGGTCATACAACATCTCCCCATTAAAACATGGTCTAATTCCTGGGAGGGATTTACTCTGGAAGAGAAGGACGGATGTCTTGCTGATCTTTTACAATCCTTACTAGAATCCGAAATTATCTCAGAAGAACAGAAAAAAGTAGTATCCATAACCAGTTTAAGAAAATTATTAGACTCTCTTACCGGTAGACGTTTGTTCGAAGCTGAAGAATTACGAAGAGAGGTTCCTTTTACGTTATCCCTTTCCTTAAAAAATCAAAAAGAGCCGGTTCTGGTTCAAGGGATTATTGATGCGGTAGTTCTATCTCCTTTGGCACAAAAAGCTGATATTATCGACTTTAAAACCGATAATCTTGGTTTGGATTTCCAACCGGAGGTAACGCTGGCTAAACGCTACGCCTTGCAGTTAGGCTTGTACGCAAGAGCAGTAGAAAGACTTTTGAAAATACCTGTCCAAAGTCATTTGATCTATTCCACCTCCTTGAATCGGGAGTTTGAGATACCCTCTGAAGTCATTCAAGCAGCCCTAGATTCCTTATAAACTAAAAAACCCCGCTATCGATAAAGTTTAACACTCTATCGATAGCGGGGAAGAGGTGTGTTAACACCAGAAAGCTCAGCCGTTCCTCTTATCCGCGTGGAAAAGTCAACTATACTTCAGATGGAGTTAAAACTCCACCCGCAGCAAGTTTCCTTTAACGAGTTCCGGCCAGCATCATCCGGTCATTATTCATATGAATACCGCTTGCTCTTTCAAACATATCCAGCAAACGACTAATTGTCATACTGCTGCGCTCTGCACCACGAATGTCCAGAATTATTCGTCCCTCATGCATCATGATGGTACGATTCCCTACAGTCAGAGCCTGTTCTAAGTTATGAGTGATCATGAGAGTAGTTAGCTTGGAACTTTCGGCAACTTTGCAGGTAAGCTCAAGAACTTTTTCGGCAGTTTTCGGGTCGAGAGCAGCCGTGTGCTCATCTAAAAGGAGAAGTTTAGGCTCTTGGAGAGTGGCCATAAGCAAAGTAAGAGCTTGACGCTGACCACCGGAGAGGAGCTTGACTTTAGTGGTTAAGCGTCCTTCCAAGCCTAAACCTAACTTTGCCAATTCATTACGAAAATAATCCCGTTTATTTATATTCAGGGCCCAGCGTAGGCGGCGGGACTCACCACGGCGTAATGCCATGACTAAATTTTCTTCGATGGTCATCGAAGCAGCAGTTCCTGATAAGGGATCCTGAAAGACCCGGCTGATCAGCCCTGCCCGTTTATGGGAAGGCCATTTGGTAATATTAATTCCATCAATTGCTATTTCGCCGCTATCAGGGAGGAATACACCGGCAACAGCATTCATCATTGAGGATTTTCCGGCACCGTTAGAGCCGATTACAGTCACAAAGTCCCCAGGGGAAAGTTCTAAAGAGAGCCGATCCAGGGCCTTTTTTTCATTGATGGTCCCTTTATTAAAAACTTTAGTTAGATTTTGAACCGTTAGCATAATGATCCCCCTTCCCAAATATGCCGCCGTTAAATGCAGTAAATTTAGATCTTAGGCTCGGAGCGACAAGTGCGATAAGGACAATAATGGCTGTAAAGAGTCTTAAGTCTGTAGCTTCCAAGCCGAGCTGTAAAACTACGGCGATAATAATCCGATAGATAATGCCGCCACAAATTACAGCAATAATCGTTCGACCGATTGAGGAAGTTCCGACCAGGACTTCACCGATAATAACCGAAGCCAGTCCGGCAACGATCATACCAATCCCCATGCTGGCATCGGCAAATTGTTGATTTTGAGCGACATAACTGCCGGAGAAGGCCACCAGACCATTGGATATTGCTAAACCAAGAATTTTCATAAGGTCCGTATTTACCCCTAAACTTCGGATCATTAACTCGTTATCCCCTGTAGCTCGTAAGGCTAGACCGATCTCTGTATTAAGAAAGAGGTAAACCAAAAATCCGATAATTACAATGGTTATAAAACTAAGAATAAGGATTCCGTATTTATCCATGCCGGGTAGTTTGGCGAAATCGGTAAAAATGGTCCGGGTCTTGAGTAAAGAGATATTGGCTTTGCCCATAACTCTTAGGTTAATGGAATAAAGTGCGGTCATAGTTAAAATACCGGAAAGGAGGGGAGTGATCTTAAATTTTGTATGAAATATTCCCGTGAAGACTCCGGCGATAGAGCCGAAGCAAAAAGCAATCATTGTCGCCAGCCATGGGTTAAAGCCTTGAAAGATAAGAGTGGCTGCGGTGGCAGCTCC
>NZ_CEVWNY010000078.1:0-14141 GCF_982384815.1 Desulfitobacterium sp.
AAAACAGTCAGAAGGCTGGGAAGCCATGTTGAAATCCCTTTAAATTGCCGAATTATCAGTGCTACCAACATGGATCCAATTGAAACCGTAGAAAAGAAGACTATGCGGTCCGACTTATATTTTCGTTTGGCAACAGTTACCTTATATATTCCCCCCTTGCGGGAAAGAAAAGAAGATATCCTATTATTAGCGATGCATTTTATAAAAAAATACAATAACGAATTCGGGTTGTTCTTAAAAAATATCTCCGAGGATTTAATGGAACATTTTAAGCGCTATCATTGGCCCGGAAATGTACGAGAATTGGAGAATTTTATTGAAGGCGCCATGAATTTTGTTCAGGCCAAAGACCGAGTCCTCGGGCTGCACCATTTACCAGAGTATTTCCGCAAAAGAATTTTTAATGTAAAATATCCCCAGAACTCAGTGCTTTTTAAGGGAACCCTTCAAAGTGTTTTACAGGAAACTGAAAAAGCTTGCATAGAAAGCACCTTAAGAAAAAATAAAGGTAATATTACGAAAGCATCTCAAGAACTTGGTATTTCGAGACAAAATCTCCATCATAAACTTAAATCTTTGGGAATTAAATCAACTACAATTAAAAATAACTAAAACACACGGAGGAAATGTGCCTACATCTCCTCCGTGTGTTGTTTCTACTCGTGTCCTGGTTAGGGATAAGTTGGCACCTACCACGAATCCACTAACCCAAACACTGTAGTATTTGTGATCATTTTGATTGGGGTTTTAGAAAGGGATTACTTTTCGGCGTCTTCGACGATCTTTCTAAGTTTTTGTTGCACTTCCTTATCTAAGGGTTCGGGTTTGTATTCGTTGAGGACTTCGCGAGCCTTTTCAGCAGCTCTCTCAGCTACGTCTTTTCCCCCTGTCTCAGTTTCCCAGACTTGACGCATTCTTCGATCAAAGAGAGCCGCTCTGGATTGTTCACTCCTCACATGAGCCATAGTGTGCTTTTCCGTCAGGTAGTGTTTACCACTACCGCCGCCAACCTTCTTAATAATATCAACAGCCAGTGTCTCATCGTTGATTTCTACACCACGAACCACTCTTCGTACCATCTTGGCAATTTCAGCATCGATAAGTAATTGGGCATAGCTGAAGGTTACCCCTAACTCCAGCATTCCCATCCCATAAATCATATTAACTCCTGCTAAGGCCGGCAGTAACGCTGTAATCGTTTTTTCATGGCCTGCCTGAGCGTCGGAACATTTGCTATCTGCCTATGTCCCTGCAGTATAGCTGGGCAATAAGTAGAACTGTGCCAAAGCTGCCACACCCGCACTACACATGCCAAGCTCCGGCGAGCCCACCGGGGCGGTAGCATATTGCAAGTCAAAGGTCGTGGTGGAGCTACCGTACATCACAGGTGCTCCCCTGCTTGCCAGCTGAGCTAAAGTAATTCCGGCAAGAACCTCAGCATTGTGCACCACAAGAGTGCCCGCAATGGTCACTGGGGTTGTCGCCCCGGACATAGCCATAGATAATATATTGACAGGAACACCCGCCCGGGCAAAGGTCATGATGATATCACAGCATTCTTTGTGCAGCTGAAGTGGGCTTTGCGGGCAGGTCAAGGCGGAAAGAATTGGACGCTTTCTTAAATTGTCCATGCCACCGACAATGGCCGCACCCATTTCTAAATACTTTTGAGCATGATCACCCGAGGTAAGGTCAATGTGCATCACGTGTTTACTCGTATTATTTAGAAAAGCTTCCGCTTCGTGTAAATCTACCGAGACTTTAGGACAATCTCTGGCTGAAACTGCATGAGAATATACATCAACTTCATCCAGATAGTCGGCAACCAAAGCGGTTCCCGCAACATCTGCTTTAATCGTATTTCTTAAGACACCTGTATAAGGGTCAACAATTTTTACTCCGGCACCAAACGTAGTAAAATTTACTCTGCTGCTTTCCAAAACTGTATCATTCTTTGGATTACGGCCGGCGAGTGTAATAGTGCTAGGTGCAGACCGGATTGCCTCCTCGACAAGGTGAGGAGGAATACATACTACGGATTGACTGCGGTCCACCATAGCCCCCGCATCCTGGAAAAGATCCAACGCTTCCTTAGAAGTGATATGTACCCCTTCCTGCCAAAGGATCTCGAGAGTTGCATAGTGGATTTGCCTTAATTCTTCCTCTGTGTACATGTTCATACTGAACCCATGTTTTTGAGGATTATTTGACCGGGGATTTCTTATCGTCACCTTTCAACCCACCCTCCTGATAATTTTGTGTTCTTCATGCATCAGATCGCAGAATACTTATGCCAACAATTTTTTACCAAGCTCACAAGCCGTAGCTGCATCCGGAGCAAAACCATCGGCACCAATTTCAGCAGCGAACTCCTCAGAAATCGGAGCTCCGCCAATAATAATGCG
Organism: Desulfitobacterium sp.; assembly: GCF_982384815.1. Lineage (NCBI taxonomy): Bacteria > Bacillati > Bacillota > Clostridia > Eubacteriales > Desulfitobacteriaceae > Desulfitobacterium > Desulfitobacterium sp. The sequence continues at coordinate 2,406 of NZ_CEVWNY010000078.1, forward strand.
AACCTTGCCCCTTAGCCCTTCTTTTTCAAACAGATCAATGGTATCTTTCATCGCTACCATGGTTGTCGTTAGTAGGGCCGACATGGCTATAATATCGGCATTATGTTCCTTCGCAGCGGCAACGAATTGTTCCGGAGAAATATCCACACCCAAATTAATGACTGTGAAACCCTCACTCTCCATCATCATCGCCACTAAATTCTTCCCAATATCATGAAGATCACCTTTTACCGTACCAATCAAGACCTTACCCTCTGAAGGCATGTCGCCTTCAGCAATTAAGGGTTTGACCAAATTAATTCCTTCCGACATGGCCTTAGCAGCCATGAGCACTTCAGGTACAAACATATCACCTTTTTTAAAGCGCACTCCAACGATATTCATGCCTGCAATTAAACCTTGATTAATAATTTCTAAAGGATCTGTCCCACTATCAATGAGGGATTTCGTTACTGTTTTTACCTGATCATCGTCTCCACTTAACACAGCTTTAGACAAATCATCAAAACTTGGCATTTCGCTACCTCCTCCATTGTTATTCATTTTTAATAACAAAAATTATCCTCCTTTCTTTATTTGTACAATTATCAATAAGCAAATTTCATACCAATTCTGATAAAATGCGGAAAACCTTGACGGGAGAAGAGTTAGAGTATTCTTAATACGTAAAGACATCACCGGAACTGTAACTATTGGTTTACAGTTCCGGTGATGTCTTAATAAAATCAAGTGTAATTATTTTTTTCTATGAAAGAATGAATTACGGACAATATTTTTTAATCCGCTTATTTCAGTTATTAACATTCAAATTATTGTTATTGCTCGTCGGCGGACTTTGAGTAGTTCCTTTGTCCTCTCGTACAAGGATGCTATAAAGCACCGGTACTATCACCAGGGTAAAGAGTGTGGAAACCAGAAGCCCGCTCATCAAGGCGATGGACATCGGCGTAAACAAATCGCTTCCGGAAAGGGCCAGGGGCACCAACCCGATTACGGTGGTTACCGCCGCTAAGATAATCGGCCGATAACGGCGGTTAACAGCAAAGGTGCAGGCCTCTTCAATCGCCATCCCCTCTGCCCGGGCATGGTTAATAAACTCAATCAGCAGAATTGCGTTCCGAATAACTAAGCCCATTAAGCTGACTACACCCACTAAGGCGGTAAAGGATAGAGGCTGTCTAAATAAGATTAATCCCGCAGTCACACCGATGATGGACAAGGGGATGGTTATGAAGATAATGGCCGGTTGCAAGAAGGAGCGAAACTGGATCATGAGGATGACATAAATCAGGAACAAGGCGAAAATAGCCGTAGTCCCCAAATTACCGAAGTTGTCTTTGATATCCTTGGCTTCCCCATCATAATTTAGGGTAAGTCCGGAAAAATCAAATCCGGAATCAACCAGTCTTTGTTTTAAGGTCTTTTCAATCGAAACAGCGCTGTAGCCCGGTTCAACCTTACCGGTAATGCTTACCGCCCTAACTCCATCATATTTCTTAATGGTGGGTACATGGGACTGAAGATGAATCTCACCAATCTGCTTAAGCAGCACTTTCTTCCCTGTAATTGAGGACTTAATGCCCAGATTCTCAAGATCTTCCTTGGTACGGATATCGCTTTTTACGATGATGGAGTATTCATTTCCGGCAATGCGGAATACGGAAGCTTTAGCTCCATTTAAGGCGATATTGATCTGTTGCTGGATATCATAATTAGTTAAGCCCATTGTCGTAGCCTTTGACCTATCTACATCGACCACGAATTCGTATTCGTTGGCGGTATAATCATCCTCCACCTTCATGGTCCCTGGGATCTCCTCCAACTCATGGCGTATTAACTCTACCGCTTCCTTAACTTGTTTGGCATCCTCCCCACTGACCCGGAGTTCCAGAGGATCACCGGGCATGGCCTTTTCCAAAAGCAACACATTGGCTTTCCCACCCATTAACCGCTCATCGATCTGTTTCTGTAGATGAAGGGCTAGCTCCTCATTATTGTTGAATTCTCCTTTTGTCAAATCCACTTTGAGCATAATTTGCCCAAAATCCTTGGAAGGAGTGGCTTTCGGCAGGGTGATGTAGAATTTAGGCAAGCCGTCCCCTACAGCTGTCGTATAGTTTACTACCTCTGCATTTTCCTGAAGGATCTCCTCAACTTGAGCCGCCAGCTTGGCCGTGGCATCGATGTCGGAAGCACTTTCCGAATATAAGTTAATATAAAAGACATTTTTATCTGCCTTAGGGAAAAATTCAATGTGGAGCTGTAAGGCACCGTAGCCAGCCAAAGCAATCAAAAGAATCGATACCAAAACCGTGGACTTTTTATATTTCATACCTACGCGGAGAGCAAAATCATAAATCCGACGAACGATCGTCCGTTTATCCGCTTCTCCCTTTAACTTATTAAAAAACAAGTAGGCTAAGACCGGAGTGACTGTGATAGCGACCAAAAATGAGGCAGTTACAGCAATAATTACCGTCTGAGGCAAAGTACGCAAAAATTCCCCCGCCGGGCCAGGGACAAATAACATGGGCGAGAAAGCCGCTGCGATAGTTAAGGTGGCGGAAAATACCGGAAGCATGGACTGCTTCATGCCTCTGATGCAGGCCTCCATCCTTTCGACTCCTTGGTCAATCTGAACTTGAATAGCATCAATAATAACGATGGCATCGTCTACCAATATTCCTAAAGCCAAGATGAGGGCCGCTATGGAAATCTCCTGTAATTGAATCCCCAGCAAATACATAGCGGAAAAGGTCAGGATGATGGAGAGGGGAACTGCCGTTGAGGCCACCAGAGCATTGCGAAAGCCCATCCCCAAGAATACGACAATCAGAACCAGACCCATGCCCTCTAAGAGATTACGGAAAAATTTAGCTACGCTTATTTCCACCTCCGTGGGCTGGTAAACAATCTCATCCACTACTAATCCGGGGGGCATTACTGATTTTAGCTGATCCAGTTCAGCCCGAACTTCTTCCCCGATTAAAACAATATTTCTGTTCTCTTTGAAAAAGCCACTTAATAAGATGGCATTTTGCCCATTATGCTTGATCTGATAGTTGGAATCTTCTAAATCCCACTTAACTTCGGCTACATCTTTCAAATGAATGGGCGCACCTGTCTCCTTAGACACATCGATAATCAGGTTCTCAATATCACTGAGTGAGGTAAATAGTCCCGGTGAGGTAACATTGATCTTAACATGATTATCGCTTAAAGAACCGGCGGGAATTTGTAAGTTCTGAGCCTTGATTAAGTTAACCAATTCGTTGAGGGAAAGACCGTACTTATTTAACTCTGCAGTATTTATTTCAATCTTCGCGGCTTTATTCTGCACCCCGGCAACGGCAAAGCGAGAAATCCCATCAATCTTTGCGAGTCGGTCTTTATACTGATTGGCATATTCGGCCAGCTGTTCATAGGTGTAGCCTTCACCGGAAAGGCTGATGATCATACCTGCTGTCTCGGCAAGTTCCGTGTCAACTTGAATGCCTAGACATTCCGAAGGGACTTTTGCTTGGGCATCATCTAAGATCTGGCGCAGTTCGTCCCATGCTTCCTTCACATCCACATCATTGTGAAGCTCAATCACCACTACCGAGAGACTATTTTTAGTAATGGATTGGGAGGTTTTATATCCCGGTACTTCCCGTATATCCTCTTCAATAACACGGGTTACTAATTTTTCCACATCCTCTGGCGAAGCCCCCGGATAGATGGTTGTAATAACGGCAAAAGGTGCCGAAACATCCGGACTTTCCTGCTTGGGAACCATGTAATAGCTATAAATTCCCAAGGCAATGGCTAAGATGGTGAAAAAGATCGTAAACCGCCAATTTTTAATAACGTGATAGATTATTCCTTTCTTATTGCTCATCGGGGTTGACCTCGCTTTGGACCTTAACCTTATTGCCTTCTTTTAAGGTCTTCATGCCACTGATTACATAACTATCGCCGGGCATTATCCCTTCCACCCGCACATTGAAGCCTTGGACATCCAAGAGCTTAAGATTTCTTTTCACCGCCCGCTCTTCTTCCACCACAAAGACATAATCTTCACCGTCATTAAGAACACAGGCTAAAGGAACCCAGATACCCGGTGCTTCTCCCTGAGCAAAGCTTACCTGGACAGTGGCACCAAGGTGGTAAGCATCTGCGGGGAAGGGCTTCGTAAGGATGAGCTCGGTATTATAAGTCCGGGTCTGTGGATCAGGAATAGCCCCCACCCGGACGACTTTTCCGGAGGTTTGGAGTCCATCCATAGTAACATCTGCTAAAGTGCCCACCTTAATCTTCTGCACATCATTTTGAGAAAGCCCCACATTGATCTTTTGCTCCGGAGAACGAACTACAACCACCGGATAACCGGCGGCAACGATTTCACTTTCCTGGAAAAGAATATCCACTACATAACCATCCCGATCAGCATAAAGCTGGGCATCCTTGAGTTGGATCTGTTTAGCTTCCAACTCGATCTTTGCCTGATTATATGTAGCCTCCTTTATATCCAGATCTAATTTGGCCTTGGTTAGATCTGATTCAGGTAAAGCACCGGCTTCATAAAGCTTTTCAAGTTTTTGAAAAGTATCCCGAGCTTCATTATAAGCCTTCTCTGCCTTAGTGACGTTGAGCTGAGCAGCTTGCACCGCCAGGCTATATTCCGTTGTATCTAAAGAAGCCAGCTTTTGCCCGGCCTTCACCGGACTATCTTTTTCTACAGCCAAGTCGAGTAATTTGCCGGATACCTTAAAACTGTACTTTTGCACCTCTCCGGCGGAGGTTAAGCCTGTATAGCTTAGTTGTACAGGATGTGACTCTTCCTCTGCTGCTTGGACCTGAACTAATTTCTCCTTCTCAGGAGTAATTTCCGCCACCTGTTCTGTGCACCCTGACAGAAAAAGTGCAACAACTAGAATTGATGCTGCAATGGCTCCAGTCTTGCTTTTAAATTTGCCGGTTAGCATCTTTACTTTCCTCCCCATCTTTGAGAATCCCATAAAAAATCAGATTCTTCATTTCTTCCAGCAGTTGTTTGACAGTAATATCTTGGGACTGAAGCATTTTCGGGTCAGCCGGGGTCATAAAAATATTGTGAATCACACGCAGAATAATAATTGGGTTAAGATCCGAACGAATTCTGCCCTTTTTTTGCCCCTCTTCGATTTGCGGCAAGAGGATTTCTTGTCGATATTCAGCTAGTTCCTCAATCTTTCCCTTTTCCTCCGGGAAAAAACGATACAACTCATCAACCAGGCGGAAGGGGATATCCCCCGGCGTATACATGGTGAGCATGGCTTCGAACTTCTTTAACCAAGTGGAGTGCTTAGCAATTTCCTCGCTAAAAGTTAATTTCTCCAGCTCCACGATTCTATCCACCAGCTCGCTAATGAGTTGGTTTTTCGAGTCAAAATACTTATAAATGGTCTTTTTACTCATTCCTAATTCCCCGGCTACATCATCCATAGTAAATCCCCTAAGACCATAGCGCATGATTAAATCATAGGCTTTATCAATAATCCGGTCCCGCAAAACCATTCCCTCCTCCACGGAAACTATATTAGTATTTTCAGTTTCCTACATAGTCTATCTTCTGTCAAGAGCAAAAAATAGAATAAAAGAAAGATGCAACAAATGCATCTTCCTCCCTTTTTAAGCCCTTCTTTATTGGCCTAAAGATTGAACTTTTACTTGACCTTCCTCCAATACCTCGCCATTTAACAACCAGTAGTAATTAGGATCTTGCCCGGCAACAATATCTCCGCCATTGGGATCAGAATGGAGCAGGTTTCCCGGATGCCGTTGAAGTCCCCATTTAAACAAGAGCTTAAGCCAGTCTTTGAGGATGCCGTCTAGCTCCTGGGGGCCACTTTTACCCTTCGAAATTCCTTTGAAGTATAAATTTCTGCCGCTGTGCTTTTGGACCACAGTATTCCAGGCCAAGGTTAAATTAGGAGCCTCCGTAGCCAGAACACCTTCCTCCCAATTTTTCAGCAATTGCTCCCGGCCAATTCCGGCTTTTCCGGAAGCTGCTAAATAAAGTGCTTCATAAGACCCGGTAAAGCGGCGAGCAAATTCCATGTACTCCCTTTTAGCTCTTTGAAAACTATGGGGGTGCAGAACTAGGTTGGCAGCAGTGTTTTCCGAGTGATTTTCTTTCGTTCGGGATCGTTTATTATCTTTTTTCGTAAGGATCATTTCCAATTGCTTCGTCTCAGTCTTTGGCACCGATCCTTTTTTACTATTTTGGGGTTTTTTAAATTTGTTGGCATAACGTTTTCCAAAGTAGAACAAAAAGATAACTCCGAAGGCAACAACCATACTTTCCCAGCTACTTCCCATACTCTCCCCCCAGTCTTATTAAATTAATGTAGCCTGATATATTTTATTCGCCAGTGTAAGAATTTCTTCTCTATCGTTAAAGAAAACCCTATATTAAGTTTACGCAGTTTTGGCGGAGTTTTCAAGCTACTCGTCTTACCATGACACCTTACTTCTGGAATTCAAAGCGCAGCTTTCCTTCTTTGGCATTATCCCAGATCAGAAACGCCGCAAAACTTTTTCCTGCCTTAGATTTAAAGCCCTTAATCAGAGGGGTTTTCCCCTTGCTCAGGAGGCTTTTTACTTGGGCCTTTGTCAAAACCTTGCCGCAGATTGGATGCTTACCCAGGAAAAACTTACATCCTTTTTGCCAATTCTCGCAGCCATATCCCTTGGAGTTTTCTCTAATCCGACCGCCGCAATTAGGGCAATTTCCCAGCACTTCCGGAACGGCTCGATCTGAAACATTATTTTCTGCCTTAGGGTTTGTTGCACCTTTAGCGTCTGTAACATCTTTAACACCCTTAGTATTTGTGGCTCGTTTAGGTTCTGCAGGTTCTTTGCTTTTTCCTTGTGAAGAGCGGTTCTGGAAAGCATTGGCGATGGGCCTTTTACCATGAACAGATTCAAAATGGCGCAGCTCTTCGATTATTGTACGAACAGAATCCTCGACCCTTGCCATAAATTTATGCAGAGGCATTTCTCCCCGTTCTACCTGTGATAATTCATATTCCATCTGACCGGTCATTTCCGCACTGATCAGCAGCTTAGACTGCGGCAGGCTTTCTTTGATTAAGCGTATCAGCTCGAGACCTTTATCTGTAGGGTAGAGGACCCTCTGCCGTTGACTAAGATAACCCCGGCCCAAAAGATTCTCAATAATCGCCCCACGGGTAGCGACAGTGCCAAGGCCTTTACCCTTTAATTGTTGACGCAAAGCCTCATCTTCGATCTCCCTACCTGCCCCTTCCATAGCCTTGATCAGGTCCCCCTGCGTATAGCGCTTTGGTGGTTTGGTCTCCTTTTGTAAGGCTTGGCAGGACCGATTCTTTACCTCTTCGCCCTTGCTAAGATCCGGCAGCTTTCCCGCCAAGTTATCTTCACTATTACGCTCTTCTTGATCAGGACCCCCTTCCCCAGTCCCTTTTCCCTGCTTCTCTACTTTTTTCCAGCCCGGCTCAAGTAAAGTTTTCCCTTTACTTAGAAAATATTCATCGGCAACCACCGTAGTTATTTCTTTTTCGAAATATCGGGCCGGAGGAAACCAAATAGTGAGAAAACGCAAAACAATCATTTCCCAGACTTTCAGCTCTTCCGGCGTTAGCTTGCCCAAGGAAATCTTCTCCGTGGTGGGGATTATGGCATGGTGGGCAGTTATCTCATTAATAACTCGTTTCCCTTTTGGTATGGGACGCTGGAGAGCTTCCTCAACCCACTGGGCATAGGGAGTTTCCTCTAAGGCCTTTAGATGGGCTCCCAGTTTGGGGAGCATATCGGCCGGTAGGAAATTACAGTCCGTCCTTGGATAGGTTATCGCCTTCTTTTCATACAAAGATTGGGCGATTTTCAAAACCTTCTCCGCCCCAAAACCATAGCGTTTGGAAGCGGCAATCGTTAATGAAGTCAAATCATAGAGCAAAGGATGAGGCTCTGCACTTTCTTTTTCCTTCACTGTATGGACTTCTCCGTACTTCCCGTGAATTTTAGCAATAATCCCCTCCGCCCGGGCCAGATCTAAAGAATATTTATCCTCTTGGTTCTTTTTCGCGGTGGGATCGAACCATTTGCCCTTATATAACCCTTGGGGACTTGCAAACTCTGCTTCTATCTCCACATAAGGAATAGGGATGAAGTTTTGGATGGCCAACTCCCGCTCCACTACTAAGGCTAAGGTAGGGGTCTGGACTCTGCCGATGGAAATCACATTGGGCTTTTTCCGAACCGGGTCAAAGCTCCCAAATAAGGCGGTGAACCCTTCCGTTAGATTCATCCCAAAATCCCAATCTCCGTAAGAACGTCCATATCCCGCTTGGGCTAAACCGGCCACTGCTTGAAAAGGACGTAGATTAGCCATTCCTTCCCTTATGGCTTCCTGAGTTAAGGAAGAAATCCATAAACGAAAAAGTGGTTTTTTACAGCCTAATTTGTCCCATATTTCTTGAAAAAGCAGCTGGCCTTCGCGGTCCGCGTCCGTTCCGCAAATAACCCGGTCAATGACTTTTGAAGTTAATAACTGCTTAAGTACCTCATACTGTTTTTTCGTACCGGTCTTAACCGTATGCTTGAATTCACTTACCTGAGGGAGTACCGGCAGCCGCTGAAGCCCCCAGCGTTTCCCGACCTTTTGGAGATCCATGTAGGTTTCCGGTGGCTTCAGTTCTAATAAATGGCCGATACACCAGGAAATTATGTATTCCTCATTCTCCAAGTATCCTTCCCCTTTTCCTTTAACGCCAAGGGTTTTCGCATACTCCCTGGCTTGGGAAGGTTTCTCAGCTATAATCAATGTTTTACCCAATGCTACACCTCTTTTTTACCATTCTGGATTGGCAATGAAAAGTGCTATTGCCGGGGGCTATATTTTAAGTGCATTCATAATCGTGGCAATCATGAGCATTGTCGCCCTGATCTTAGCCGAAATTTACATCCTCGCCAATGGCGGAGAATTGTTGACAGGGATGAGAACCCTGCAAGTGTTGGCACTAATTCTGCTTTCCTCTCTGGCAAGCACAGCCATAATGTTTTTTCTGGCCTCCTTCTTCAAGAGTCAAAATGCTTTTTCAACAGCCGGCACCCTTATCGGAACGCTGATTGGTTTTTTAACCGGTATCTATTTACCCATTGGGACTTTGCCTGAAGCAGTACAGTATGTGATAAAGATTTTTCCAATTTCTCATGCGGCAGTTCTATTTCGTCAGATCATTATGGAGGCACCCCTTCAAGAAGCTTTTGCCCATGCCCCGGCGGAGAGCCTGGCAGAATTTAATTCAATGATGGGAGTGACTTTCCGTTACGGGGACACTATCTTAACTCCTCAGGGAAGTATTGTGGTGCTGCTTGTTACTGCAGGACTATTTTATGGGCTGAGTGTATTGAGCCTGTCTTATAAGCGTAGATAACGAGAACTGACATGGAAAGCACGCTCCTTTTGGTTCTATAAAAGTTAAAACGTATAAAAGAACCTCACCGCGGGAAATTATATACTGATTCAGGGTGAAAACCTCTGAACATATCCTAAATGCAAAGGAGTGCGTAAACATGCCTGGACGCGTAAACAAAATTGATGCTCATCTTCAAGGAGTCAAATGCGTGGTCAACACCTGTCACTATTGGGGAAATGATCACTGTTATGCCCAAGAAATCGAAGTTCAAGCACCTAATGCAAAAACTACCGAAATGACCGACTGTGCAACTTTCGTTCCCAATGGTACCATGGGATAATACTAAGAATAGAAATAATATTCAACTTGTGTTTTCTAAAACCTTCTTTATCCGAAAAGAGTAAGGACGCTTATCCTTACTCTTTTTCTCTAAATCAACTTTTTTTAAAATGTCTCTTGGCTGGATTTAAATGCAATTATAATGCTTCCGACCGATGGCGGGCCGACTTCTTTCTCTTTTGCTCCCGTTGTATTAGCGCATAACTCACAATAAGTACAAATATAGCAAGTGTCACTTGCAAAGGATCGGTAATAAGTCCTCGCATGATTAAAGAAATAGTTAAAGGCACTACAAGTCCCAACACAACTGCAATCCCATCAACTTTTCCCGGCGATAGTTTTGTAAATTCTTTTAGGGCCCACCAAACAACTCCGGTTACTCCGATTGCCAGCAATAACCCCTGTAGCATAAATTGGCTAAACATTCTACTCCCCCGTTTATACACCTTTACTTTATTATACCTGATGGTATAGGAGCACATATAGAGGGAATGTTTGCTAGTTTTAGTTCTTCGGGTTCTTCGGGTTCTCTGGGTTCTCAAAATGTGGTAGATAATATCTTATGGCAAGGATAGAGGTTCCGAAATTATAAAGAAAATGAGCCCAGATGGTTGCCCAAAGAGTTCCGGTGTAGCTATAAAGTGTACAGAGGACGATACTGATTAGAAATACCCCACTCAGGAGGACAGGCTTTTTTAAGTAGCGAATATGCATAACTGTAAAAAGAATGCTGGTAAGTATAACCCCTTGAACAGGGCCGAAATAACCGGCAACACCTGTTTGCAAGACCCCTCGTACAAGCAGCTCCTCTGAAAGGGCGCCAATTAAAAATATGGGAATAAGGGTTTGAGCGGGTAACTCTAAAAGCAGGCGATTTACTCCCCCATCGTCGAAAGCATCGACAGTGAAGGTTTTCCAGGCGGCCAACTGAAGCCCCATCCCTAAAATCGCCGCGATGGTTCCGATAAACCAAATCCCCCCAGTGTTATCCCAAGCGAAAAAGTCTTTCAATTCGTACCCTTTGCGTAGATAGAAAAACCACAGCAGCACTCCGCCGGGAATCAATAAAATTAGCTGGGTAAGCCAAAAAGACGGAATCAAAGCAGCCCGAAGCTCATCAATCGTATCGCTGGTGCTGTTTTCAGCAGGATCAAGACTCTCTGTTTCATCGATAGCGTCGGTTTTAGGGTCTTTTAGCACCGAATCCCCTCCCAAACATTGATTCCAGTGATAACTTGCCTTTAGGATTGCCAGTCTTTATTATATAGGAGAAGAATTATTTAGGAAAGGTGATACCAACTTTGGCTAAAATCGAATTGATCGCTACCAGTGCCTTCGGCATCGAAGCTATCGTGAACCGGGAACTCCATAATCTCGGCTATACTGAGACGAAAGTAAGTGACGGTAAAATTGCCTTTATGACCAATGAATTGGGAGTATGCCGGGCCAATCTTTGGCTGCGCAGTGCGGAACGTGTCCTTTTGAAAATGGGTGAATTTAAGGCCACCACCTTTGAGGAACTTTTCCAACAAACCAAAGCTCTTCCTTGGGAGGACTGGCTGCCCATTGATGCTGAATTTCCTGTTGAAGGGAAATCCATAAAATCCAAACTCTTCAGTGTCTCCGATTGTCAAGCAATTGTCAAAAAGGCCATTGTCGAACGCCTTAAAGATGTCTACGGTATTAGTTGGTTTAAAGAAACCGGACCCAAATATAAAATCGAGGTCGCCCTTTTAAAAGACCTAGCCACCTTGACCATTGATACCTCCGGTGCCGGTTTACATAAACGGGGTTATCGAAAATTAGCCGGCCAAGCCCCCTTGAAAGAAACCTTAGCCGCCGCTATGATCAATCTCAGCTATTGGAAAGCTGACCGGGCCCTCATCAATCCCTGCTGTGGAACAGGAACCATACCCATCGAAGCCGCAATGATTGCTCTAAAGCGGGCGCCGGGCTTGAAGCGGGATTTCATTGC
>NZ_CEVWNY010000079.1:0-14108 GCF_982384815.1 Desulfitobacterium sp.
AATCTCGCTCTCCTAAATAGACTACCTGTCCGTAATTATCGGCCAGAATCTGGATTTCCACATGACGACAGTTTTCCAGAAACTTTTCAATATAGATCCCGCCGTTTTTGAAGAACGCTTCAGCCTCTGATTTTGCCGCCTCCATTGCACCGGGTAATTCCTGGGGCGTCCGGGCCAAGCGCATACCCCTGCCGCCGCCTCCGGCTACCGCTTTGATCAGCACGGGATAACCCATTCTTGCGGCAACTTCCAGTGCTTCCTCTTCACTGTTTACAAGTCCGTCACTGCCGGGGGTAACAGGAACACCGGCAGCGATCATCGTTTTACGAGCTCTGGCCTTATCACCCATTAACTCGATGGCATCGGCGTCCGGTCCGATAAAGATCAGTCCTGCCGCCTGGCATTTAGCGGCAAAGACATGATTTTCGGACAGAAAACCATACCCAGGATGAATCGCTTGAGCCCCGACACTTTGGGCAATCTCAATAATCCGTTCCATATCCAGATAACTCTTAACATCCGGACAGCAAACCGCCTCGTCAGCCATCTGGACATGGTAAGAGTCTGCATCCACTTCCGTATAAATTGCCGCAGTACTGATTCCCATCTCCCGGCAGGTCCGGATAATCCGCACAGCAATTTCTCCCCGGTTGGCAACAAGTATTTTTTCAATCATAGTCCTACCTCCTAATGCCCCTACCTCCTAATGAATACTTCTTTTATTCAATTACTACTAACAGGTCCCCGGCAGCGACAGTCAGACCGGCTTGAACTAGGATCTCTTTAACTACGCCGTCCCGATTGGCCATAATTTCATTTTCCATTTTCATCGCCTCAAGCACCAGCAGCGATTGGCCTTCATTAACGGAATCGCCTACACTTACAAGGATTTCCCTGACCACACCCGGCATTAACGCCGTAACGCCCCCATTGGCTTGCTTTGGTAACGGCGTAGCCACTGCCGTCTTTTGCTGTGGCTTATCTGCCGGAACTTCTTCAACCTCGACCACATAAGTTATACCTTGGACAGAAATATTGAAACGTTTCACTTTTATTACCTCCTAAAATGGTATATTGCCGTGTTTTTTACGCGGACGGTTTTCCCGCTTCTGACGAAGCATATTGAGGCTTTGGGCCAAGTACTTACGAGTATCCCGAGGATCTATGACATCATCGATTAGGCCCTTAGCACTGGCGATATACGGATTAGCAAACTTCTCCCTGTATTCCTCCGTCCGTTGTTTTTTTACAGCGTCAGGATCTTCGGCATTTTTAATTTCATCCTTAAAAATAATATTAACCGCTCCGTCCGGACCCATAACCGCAATTTCCGCCGTCGGCCAAGCCAGGGCGACATCCGCCCCCAGGGAACGGCTGCACATTGCCACATAGGCCCCGCCATAGGCTTTACGGAGGATTATGGTAATCTTCGGAACAGTAGCTTCCGAGTAAGCATATAAAATCTTGGCCCCATGCCGGATAATTCCCCTGTGTTCCTGGTCGGTACCGGGCAAAAAGCCCGGAACATCGACAAAAGTAAGCAGCGGAATATTGAAACTGTCACAGAAACGTACAAAACGTGAGATTTTATCCGAGCTGTCAATATCGAGACAACCCGCCAGGTAATTTGCTTGGTTAGCTATAATCCCCACCGTAGCCCCCTCGATCCGGGCAAAACAGGTAACCACATTTTTTGCGAAATACTGGTGAATTTCAAAAAACTCCCCACCGTCAACCACCAAACTGATGATCTTTTTTACATTGTACTGCTTGTTCGGTTCGACCGGGACAACATGCAAAAGCTCATCACCCTGCTCCACCGCTTCAATCGGTTCAGCCCAGGGGGGCTCTTCCAAATTATTCTGCGGAATATAGGATAGCAATTCTCTGACCATCTCCAGAGTTCCCGCCTCCGTAGCCCCGATGAATTGGGCTACCCCGCTGGTTTGATTATGCGTCATTGCCCCGCCGAGATTCTCAGTGCTGACCTCTTCGCCGGTAGTAGCCCTAATGACTTGCGGGCCGGTTATAAACATCTGGCTGGTTTGGTCCACCATAAAAATAAAATCGGTAATGGCCGGTGAATATACCGCACCGCCGGCGCAAGGCCCCATGATGACGGAAATTTGCGGTATAACTCCGGAGGCCTGTGTATTGCGATAGAAGATATGGCCGTAAGCTGAAAGAGCAGTAACACCTTCCTGAATCCGCGCTCCCCCCGAATCATTGATACCAATGACCGGCGCCCCATTTTTCATGGCCAAATCCATGACCTTGCAAATTTTTGCGGAATGCATTTCACCTAGAGCTCCACCAAGAACAGTAAAATCCTGGGAAAACAAGTATACCAAACGCCCTTTAACCGTCCCGTAACCGGTGACCACTCCTTCGCCGAAATTTTCCACATCAGGTTTGGTAAAATCAGTGAGTTCCCCTCTCATGAACATATCCATTTCCATAAAACTGCCTTCATCAACTAAGAGATTAATCCTCTCCCGAGCAGTGAGTTTGCCGTTTTCATGCTGCCTCTTAATTCTTTCCTCCCCGCCGCCCCTTTGGGACATCTCCTTCATTTCCTGCAAATCACTGAGTTTTTCTTCGATGCTCATTAGCTTAATCTCCTTTAACCCGATGTTCAACCATTTCAATCATTGTACCCATCGTGCTTTGGGGATGAATAAAAGCAACTTTAGTTCCACCGACACCGGTACGGGGAACCTCGTCAATCAAGCTCATCCCTAGTTCCTTCAATTCCCGCAATTTCTCTTCGATGTTATCGACCTGCAATGCTAAATGGTGGATACCCTCACCCCGGTTTTTCAGGAATTTACCAACCGCACTTGCTTCAGTGGTGGGTTCCAAGAGTTCGAGCCGGGTATCACCCACAGGCAGCATCGCGGTATTTACTTTTTGGGTTTCGACATTTTCCCGATGGGTAACCTTCAAGCCCAAACTTTCATATACCTTGATCGCATTTTCCAGATTATTAACAGCAATCCCGAGATGGTCAATTTTCAGGATTTCACTCATTTTCCCATCCCCTTTTCAATCTTTTCCACCGCTTCCCGGATATATTTCACCACTTCAATGATGGGCGTACCGGGACTGAACACATCCGCCACGCCGCTTTCCAGCAAAGCTGCCCTGTCCTTAAAGGGAATTACTCCTCCGGCTATCACCACAATGTCCTCGGCGTTTTCTCTTTTAAGCAGCTGCATGATTTTCGGCAGTAAATGTCCGTGGGCGCCCGATAATATACTGATCCCAATGACCTGAACATCCTCTTGCAGGGCAGCCTCGACAATCTGTTCGGGGGTCTGCCTTAAGCCGGTGTAAACAACCTCCATGCCGGCATCTCTTAAGGCTTGGGCAATAATTTTTGCACCTCGGTCATGCCCGTCCAGGCCGACCTTTCCGACCAAGACACGAATTGTTTGTAACCCTGTCATGCGCTTTCCTCCTTCCCCTTCATCCGCTTGATTCTTTGTTCGGGTTCAATTCGTTTTCTTACAGTATGATCTCTTGCTTGTATTCGCCGAAAACATCCCTGAGGACATCGCAAATTTCACCTAGGGTTGCATAAACGCGAACCGCGGCCAAGATATAAGGCATCAAGTTTTCGGTCCCGGCAGCTGCCAGCTTTAAATCAGCTAGGGAAGCATCCACTTCCTCCTGATTTCTGCGTAGATAAAGTTCTGTCAGCCTAAGCTTTTGTTCTTCCTCAATCATCGGATCGACCGTCAGCAAGCCTTCCGGGGGCTGTTCCGCATGTTGAAACTGATTGACCCCGACAATAATTTTCTTTTGATTTTCTATGTTCATTTGGTAGCTATATGAGCTGGCCATAATCTCCTTTTGCTGATATCCCATTTCGATGGCCCGGACCGCTCCGCCCAGCTCATCAATCTTATTAAGATATTCCCAAACCCCCGCCTCGATTTGATTGGTCATATTCTCCAGGAAATAAGCTCCCCCCAAGGGGTCGACGGTGTCCGTCACCCCTGTCTCATAGCCGATAACCTGCTGGGTCCGCAGGGCCAGCAGGGCAGATTCCTGGGTAGGCAAAGCGAGAGCCTCATCCCAGGCGTTGGTATGCAAGGACTGGGTTCCGCCCAGAACCGCGCTGAGAGCTTGAAAAGCCACGCGGATGATATTGACTTCCGGCTGTTGAGCTGTCAAAGTACAGCCGGCTGTCTGGGTATGGAAGCGCAGCATAAGGGATTTCGGATTTTGGGCGTTAAAGCGTTCCTGCATAATGCGGGCCCAAATGCGGCGGGCTGCCCGGAATTTGGCAATTTCCTCAAACAAATTAGAATGGGCATTAAAAAAGAATGACAAACGAGGGGCAAACTTGTCAACTGCCAGTCCGGCGTCGACAGCCGCCTGTACATAAGCAATGCCGTCTGCAAAAGTAAAGGCAACTTCCTGCACCGCAGTGGAACCCGCCTCCCGAATATGATAACCGCTGATGCTGATGGTGTTCCAATTGCTTAAATGATCGGTGCAATAACGGAAGGTATCCGTAATCAAGCGCATCGAAGGTGACGGGGGGAAAATATAAGTTCCCCGCGCCATGTATTCTTTGAGAATGTCATTTTGAATCGTGCCCGCCAACTTAGACGAATCGACCCCCTGCTTTTCCGCTACGACTATATACATAGCCAAAAGTACAGCTGCCGGAGCATTAATCGTCATGGACGTACTGACCTGATCCAAAGGAATTCCTGCAAAGAGCGTCTCCATATCTGCTAAGGAATCAATCGCGACCCCTACCCTGCCCACCTCGCCCTGGGCCAGCGGGTGATCGGAGTTATAACCGATTTGGGTAACTAAATCGAAGGCCACGCTTAAACCCATTTGACCCTGTTCAAGCAAGTATTTAAACCGTTTATTGGTTTCTGCGGCGGTGCCAAAACCGGCGTACTGACGCATGGTCCACACACGGCCCCGGTACATATCGGGCCGGATCCCCCTGGTAAACGGATAAGCACCCGGAAAACCCAAGTCCTCCAGGTAATCTAAGCCCTCCGTATCCAACGGGGTATAAATTTGCCGAATATCGATATCGGAATCGGTTCGGAATTCTTTATCCGCACCTTCCTGAGATTTTTCTTTGTCTTTTTGAACGGACAGCCATTGTGCTTTAGACTGATTAAGTGACTCTAAATCACGCCCCAAAGTCATATCCGCAATCTCTCCTCTTTAATTCGTCTCGGCCAACAACTCTTTAATTATTCCCGGCACTTCAAACGGCAGCTCCGCTACTTTTGCGCCTGACTCAATCAGGGCTTTGACTTTCCCCTGATAAGTTCCTTTGCCCCGTTCGATGATCGCGCCGGCGTGGCCCATCCGTTTGCCGGGAGGTGCACTCTTACCGGCGATATAGGCCACAACCGGTTTGCTCATAGTTTTGATGTAAAGAGCTGCTTCTTCTTCGGCATCGCCGCCGATTTCCCCGATCAGCACAACCGCTTTGGTCTGTGGATCTGCTTCAAACTGTTTGAGAACATCGACAAAGGTCAAGCCGACAACCCGGTCACCGCCCATGCCAACGACAGTAGTCTGACCGATTCCCTGGGCGGTCAGATTGCCGACGATCTCATAGGATAAGGTCCCGGAGCGGGCTACGACCCCTACCGGTCCCGGCACAAAGTAGGGATTGGGGGGAATACCTAACTTGCATTTGCCCGAAGACACAAGTCCAAAGGTATTAGGACCGACCACAGTTGCCCCCACCCGTTTGGCATAAGCAACAATAAGCATTTCATCATGGACCGGGATATGCTCGGTAACCACAACCACCACTTTTATGCCGGCCTCCAGAGCTTCTAAAGCTGCATCTTTAGCACCGACCGCAGGAATAAAGATAACCGAGGCATCAATTTTATGCTTGGCACAGGCCCCGCGCACATTGTCGTACACAGGAATTCCTTCTATACTGGTACCCCCTTTGCGCGAAGACGTGCCGGCTACAATCTTAGTACCGTATTTCAGCATTTCTTTGGTATGGAATAACCCTTGCTTACCGCTGATGCCTTGGACAATGACATTGGTATTTTCGTCAATAATAATGGACAATTAGTCCTCCCCCTTTCTTGCGAACTATTGATAAGCTAACTCGACAACTTTTTGGGCTGCCTCCTGCATATAATCAAAGGCCGCAATCCCGGCTTCCTGTAGAATTTGCCGCCCTTCCACCTGATTGGTTCCGACTAAGCGGATGACAACCGGTACCGGAATTCCCCGGTTCCTCTTGACCGAAGCCAAAGCCCTAGCCACATCATCACAACGGGTGATTCCTCCAAAAATATTGATAAAAATCGCCTTGGGATTTTTATTTAAAATCAGTTCCAAAGCTTTGGCGGTTCCCTCTTCTCCGGTTCCGCCTCCGGCATCAAGGAAATTGGCAGGTCTCCCGCCATAATAAGTTAAAGTATCAATCGTACCCATCGTGATACCGGCACCGTTAGCCATAATGCCAATATCCCCATCTAATTCAACAAATGAAAGTTTAAGGTCAGAGGCGGCTTTTTCCGTAGCTGTACGTTCTTCAACCCGGGGCAAGTCTAATTGCCGGAACAAGGCCTCATCATCAATTGTTACTTTAGCATCCGCCGCAATCACTTGATCACCGCTGAACACGAGGGGATTGATTTCCACCAGTTCAGCATCTTTTTCCGTAAATACTTTATATAGATTCTTAATAACTTTTACCAATTCTACGGCATGGGGGCCTGCCATTGGGATACCCATCCGTCTGACAACATCCCTGGCGATAAAATCCTGCATGCCGAGCTCCACATCAATATGCTCCTTGATAATATACTCTTCTGCCACTTCCTCAATATCCATGCCGCCATGGGCTGAAGCGATCAGTACCGGCATTTTGGCCGCACCATCAACTGTAATCGATAGATAAAGCTCCTTATCAATCCGCAGTTTTTGTTCAACTAACAGGCACTCCACGGTTAGGCCCTGAATTGTCAGGGCCAACAGTTCGGCCGCTGCGGCTTTAGCGCCTTCCGGATCATCAGCAAACTTGATACCCCCGGCTTTCCCACGCTTGCCGGATAAAACCTGCGACTTGATAACAACCGGCCCGCGAATCTCTGTTGCCGCTATAGCCGCAGCTTCTGGGTTCATGACCATTCTTCCTTTGGGCACCGGAAGATTAAATTCCTTGAAAAGTTCCTTGCCCATATATTCGTACATCTTCACTTGTCTTTACTCCCCTCCCCGTTTATTCCGTAAACCATTTTCTGCTCCCTACCTGGACACTACCCTCGAAACTTTAGATCTTAGATTTGGTTAGGTTAGGTTAGGTTAGGTCAGCTTATGCTATCAATTGCAAGAAATATGCCAACCTTCTGAATATTCGGACTATTATTCTTAGACGTCTTTCTCTAACCTTTTCACCCTTATGAACCATTCTTGAAAAACTTTAAAGTGTTCATAAATAGAGACAACTGTCCAGAGATCAGTACAATCAATAATAATTTAAAGTATACTCACTAATCCATTATCCCATAGCTCTTCATTTTGACATATAACCAGGAACGGCTGAGATTAAGTGATTCAGCAGCCTTAGTCTTGTTCCCCCCCGCCTTCTCAAGGGCTGATAAAATCAATTCTTTTTCCACTTTTGCCAAGTTATCGTGATAACTGCCCGTAACCGGATTGACCTTTGGTGCATCCGGGCAGATAGGCGAATTAGAGTGGCTCTGCAAATACTGGGGCAATTGAACAGCTTCAATTTTATCGGAACGGGCATAGTTGACCGCCCGCTCAATCACGTTTTCCAACTCCCGAATATTGCCGGGCCAGCTGTGACCGTGCAGAATATCCAGCGCATCCCTTGAAATTTCTCTGATGTTCGTATTCAGAATATCATTATATTTATTAATAAAGCTCTCTGCCAAAGCCTTAATATCTTCTTTGTGTTCACGTAAAGGCGGCAGCCGAAAATTAATTACATTGAGACGGTAAAATAAATCCTCTCTAAATGTCCCTTTTTCCATAGCCTTACCTAGGTCTTTATTAGTTGCCGCCAGGATACGGACATTAACCTTCCGGGTTTTAGTATCACCTAAACGTTCAAATTCCCGTTCCTGAATTACCCGCAAAATTTTGGCCTGCAGGAAAAGCGGCATATCACCGACTTCATCAAGCAGAATCGTACCCTTATCCGCAGCTTCAAATCGTCCTTGCTTGCCATTTTTCAAGGCCCCGGTAAAAGCCCCGGGGGCATAGCCGAACATCTCGGCTTCCAGCAAATTCTCGGGTATGGCCGCGCAATTAACCTTGACAAAGGGACCCTGCCTCCGATCACTGTACTGATGAATTGCTTGGGCAACCAACTCTTTGCCGGTTCCGCTTTCCCCGGTGATCAAAACTGTCGAGGTACTTTTGGCTACCTGCCTGATTTCGGTCTTGATATTCTTCATAATCGCACTTTCCCCGATGATTTCATCAAGAATGACCTGCGGTTTCTTGGCCTTTTCCAACTTTTCCTGATAATATGTGATTTTATTCCGCACGATAACCCCGTTGGGCATAGAAGCAAGTATCGCTTCTAGCTGGGTATTCAGCATTTCCGCTTGTTTAATCAGTGTGACAACCATATTTGATTTGGTTAATACACCGATCACCCTGCCATCCTCTTCAGTGACTGGGAAAGACCCGATATGGGTATCCTTAACAAACTCCGAAACCTCGGCAAAGGGCATCTCGGCAGATAGGCTGACAATCTTGTCATTATGCATATATCGGTCAATCGGCTCCTGTAAGGAAGCCCCCGCAAGCAAGGCATCAAACAAATCCTTTCGTGTAAAAATCCCCAGTAATTTCTTCTCAGAGTCCACTACTGGAATACCGACGATTTGATCATGCCGGAAAGAGCGGACAACCTTTTCCAGAGTATCCCCCTGCTTTAAATAAACAATGCGCTCAGTGATGATGTCCCGTAAATGCATTAATAACCACCTCTGATTTGAATTGTTCGGTTTGCCGGCTCGGCATAATAATTGTTACATTCAATTATTATCTAAATTATCCTGCCTGATTGCTTATTTAGTTAAGCATGAAAAAAGAGGCTTCCCAACAGTTCGCTGAACTGATGAGAAACCTCTCCCGCCTATATTAAGGGGTTTGGGGGCCAGACTTACATCATGCCGCCCATTCCGCCCATACCACCCATGCCGGCCATAGCAGCAGCACCGTTATCCTTGCTTGGAATATCGGAAACTAGGCATTCAGTAGTAAGGAGCATAGCTGCGATGGAAGCAGCGTTTTGCAGTGCTGAACGAGTAACTTTTGCCGGATCAACGATACCGGCTGCAATCATATCTTCATAGACTTCAGTGAGAGCGTTGAAACCAATACCACGTCCGGCATTGAGAACCTTCTCAACGACTACGGAGCCTTCAAATCCGGCGTTGTTAGCGATTTGACGGAGAGGTTCTTCTAAAGAACGACGTACGATAGCAACGCCGGTCTTTTCGTCCCCATGTAAATCTAGGCTATCAAGAGCTTGTGCAGCATCCACTAAAGTGGTTCCGCCGCCGGCAACGATTCCTTCTTCAACTGCTGCACGAGTAGCGGCTAAAGCGTCCTCAATACGCAGTTTCTTCTCTTTCATTTCGACTTCGGTAGCAGCACCGACTTGGATAACAGCTACCCCACCGGCTAACTTAGCCAGACGCTCTTGAAGTTTTTCCCGATCAAAATCGGAAGTGGTCTCTTCAATTTGTTTTTTAATAGCTTCTACGCGGCCCTTGATGTCATCTGCAGAACCGGAACCTTCAACGATAGTGGTCTCTTCTTTGGTTACCCGAACTTGACGAGCACGGCCCAGCATATCGATGGTGGTGTTTTCTAACTTCAGACCAAGATCTTCAGTAATAACGGTACCACCGGTAAGGATGGCGATATCTTCCAACATGGCTTTACGACGATCACCAAAGCCGGGAGCTTTTACTGCAACGCAGGTAAAGGTTCCGCGAAGTTTGTTCAACACGAGAGTTGCCAATGCTTCCCCTTCAATGTCCTCAGCGATAATCAACAATTGACGACCGGCTTGAACCACTTTCTCAAGAACGGGGAGAATATCGGCAATAGCACCAATCTTCTTATCGGTAATTAAGATGTAAGGATCATTTAAGACTGCTTCCATCTTATCTGTGTCGGTGATCATGTAAGCGGAGATATAACCACGGTCAAATTGCATTCCTTCCACAACTTGCAGCTCAGTAGTCATTCCCTTGGCTTCTTCAACAGTGATTACACCGTCTTTGCCGACCTTTTCCATAGCATCGGAAATAAGGGTTCCGATGTTAGCATCTCCGGCAGAGATGGAAGCAACTTGGGCGATGGCCTCTTTGCTTTCGATAGGTTTGGCAGTGGTTTTAATATCGTTGACGACCGCTTCTACAGCTTGCTCAATGCCTCGTTTAATACCCATAGGATTAGCGCCGGCTGCTACGTTTTTCAACCCTTCACGGATGATAGCTTGAGCCAACACAGTTGCTGTAGTGGTTCCATCCCCGGCCACATCATTGGTTTTTGTTGCAACTTCTTTGACAAGCTGTGCTCCCATATTTTCAATAGGATCTTCCAATTCGATTTCCCGAGCAATAGTCACACCATCATTGGTAATCAAGGGAGCACCGAATTTTTTATCTAAAACAACATTACGTCCCTTGGGTCCAAGAGTTATACGGACAGCTTCAGCCAATGTATTGACACCACGTTCCAATGCACGGCGAGCTTCTTCATTGAAAACAATTTGTTTTGCCACCTTTAAGTTCCTCCTTAAATTCTGAAATCAGGGTTAATAAAGTCTATAAGCAAATAATTCAACACCAAGTCCATAAGTAGCATAAAAGCTATACCATTAGCCAATAACTGCCAAAATATCATTCTCCTTGAGGATAAGATATTCTTGACCATCGTATTTGACTTCAGTGCCGGCATATTTGGAATAAATAACGCGGTCACCAACTTTAACATCCAAGGCGATGCGTTCTCCTTTTTCCATTTTGCCAGGTCCTACAGCAACAATTTCGCCTTCCTGAGGCTTTTCCTTAGCCGTATCCGGCATAATGATGCCACTTTTTGTCTTTTCTTCCATGGGGAGTGCCTTGATGACTACCCGGTCAGCTAGAGGTTTAATGTTCATTGAAGAAAGTCCCTCCTTAGAAACTTAAACTTTTTATTGTTGTTAGCACTCATTCCTATTGAGTGCTAACATTACAATATAATAATATGCAAGGTAGAAGAAGAAATCAAATCCTGTCAGAAGCAATGATGAGCGATTTATACGGGAAAAACTTATATTTCCTTGTATTATCTCCTTCTCGTTGCATCACTCTCAAATTGACAGAATCCGATTTCTCCGACTTGCATTCACTTAAGATTATGATGACCAGTCCCCAGGGGGTTTATTCATTTTACTGGAAAAAACTTTCCACTCCTAAATTACCCCCAACTTCTCATACCGCTTATGAAACTCTTCAAGGGATGAACCTAAAATTTCCTGAACAAAGGAATGGTTAAGATTTAAGAGATAAATCTTGGTTTTACCGATCTTTAAGTTGGAGTCTGCATATTCTTGTTCAAGTAGTACTCCTTCTTTTAAGGCATAGCGAATAAGGTCTTTAACTTGAGCGGTTGAGCATCCTAGATGCTCGGATAAAGCTGCCCTTGCCTTGGTTGAAGCCATATAAGCCATACTCAGCTGAAGTTGAGCAAGGACCCGTATTCCTTGCTCAAGATCCTTTTCAGCTTTATATTCGAGAGGTTTCTCCTCGGTTAGAAAACTAAAAAAATTGCCCTGATCGCTAAAGGACTGTAGATCGTGGTGCATGCTTCCATTAACGCCAATGACCTTAACTTCTTTGCCCCAAGCCCGAATTTTACGGACCAAAGGCAAAAAATCCCCATCCCCTGTCAAAAGGAGGATCACATCAAAGGTAGAGGTACGGGTTAACAAGATTTCCTGAGCTTCTAAAATAAGCTCTACATCCGCTGCATTTTTCCGTAATCCCGTGCTGGAAAAATTGTTCTTCCCGTAAACATGACGTGTATATACATGAGTTTTCTCAAAGGACGTCTGAGTCCGCCAAAACTCTTCCCGATCAAAATTGGCATATAGATAAATGGCTGATAACACATAGTCATTTTGCTTGGCATAAAGTTGGATTGACTTCATGAGAATTTCCGGGGTCAATTCATACCCTTGTTCAAAAAGTCCAGTCCAGATATTCTCATAATCGATAAAAGCGATTGTCTTCAAAAAAAATCACCCCATTTCCACTTTCCCTTACTATAAAAATATGCGGGAATTGGACAGGGGTGACAAGCATTTGGCTATTTTTTAGAAAACAAATTTGACATGAGATTATTTAGAAGAAGGAGTCGCACACTCACTGGCTTCCCCCTTAAGAATTTGAATTCCGTGGGGTAAAGCAGGGACAAGGGCAGCCCAGCACTCTTTACAGGCTTTAGGGGAACCCGGCATATTGATGATGAGGGTTTTCTTGCGTAAAGCAGCTACTGCCCGGCTAAGCATGGCCTTCGGAGTGATCCTATAACTCTCATAGCGCATCACTTCAGCAATTCCCGGAACCATTCGATCCGCTATAGCAATAGTAGCTTCGGGAGTCACATCACGAAGCGAAAATCCTGTACCCCCGGTAGTAAGAATAAGATCAAGAGCCTCTTCATCAACCCATTTTCTCATAGTATCAGCTAAAATTACTTGATCATCGGGCAATATCGTATAGAGAACCACCTGCCCATCAATCTCTTTTACCAATTCCTTTAAGACAGCACCTGAGGCGTCTTCTCTTTGTCCCTGTGAACCTTTATCACTGGCAGTTATGACCCCAACTCTTAGCATGACTCAATCACCTCAATGGTGTCCCCCACTTTTATCGGTCCGCCTTCTAGGACACGGATGAAAATTCCTTCCTTAGGCATAACACAATCTCCGGCTTGATAGTAGATTGCACAGCGGGTATGACATTCTTTGCCGATTTGCGTTACTTCTCCTAATCCAGTGCCGCCGATTTTTAATTTAGTGCCAAGGGGCAAACTAACAAGATCGATGCCCTCAGTAGTCAGATTTTCGGCAAAATCCCCGGGTCCAACATCCAGCCCCATATCTTGCATTTTTTTAATACTTTCCATAGCTAGTAAGCTGACTTGACGGTGCCAATCTCCCCCATGGGCATCTCCTTCAATCCCAAAGTTAACCTTCAGCACCCCTTCGCCCACATTTTTCTTCCGCATACCTTTCTTTTCACTGGTACATACTGCAATAAGTTCTGCCATTTTTCTTTCCCCCAGACTATAAATTTTGATAGATAATGGAGTTTTCCCTAATTTTAGATGTTAACTTTTAAAATGCTTGGCTTAACCCTTCACATATGCTCAAGAATATTACATTGTTTTGCTCTCTGTCATACTGAGCAACTAGGGTCATATCCTGACCCTCTATTTTACTGGCCTTTATGCTCCTCCCGGACAAAGTGTCCGCTTTTACCACCTGTTTTCTCCATTAAGCGTATATCACCAATGACCATGGTTTTATCGATAGCTTTACACATATCATAAATTGTCAAGGCTGCTACACTAACGGCCGTAAGGGCCTCCATTTCAACCCCGGTTTTCCCGGTGACCTTGACAATTCCTTCGATTTCAATGGTACCGGGCGGGACAATTTCAAAATTCAGCTTGGCCCCGGTAATTCCTAAAGGGTGGCACATAGGTATTACATTTGAAGTCTGCTTAGCCGCCATGATTCCTGCAACCTGGGCGACCGCCAAAACATTTCCTTTGGCAATTTGCCCTGAACGAATCCTATCTAAGGTTCCGGGCTGCATTTCTACCCTACCTCGGGCAGTTGCTACGCGCACCGTTTCCGCTTTGTCTGAAACATCGACCATGCGAGCCCGGCCTTCTTCATCAAAGTGTGTCAATTCCATAAATCATCCTCCAATCTGGGACATTATCCGTTGGTCATGCCATGCCTCATTATTCATACGATGCTCTGCAGGTTTATTCCATATGGATCGCTTGAGCATTTCTTTGACCTCTTCATCACTCTT
>NZ_CEVWNY010000080.1:0-13963 GCF_982384815.1 Desulfitobacterium sp.
CCCCACATTGGCCCAATTAACTTGTTGATTATCCATGTTCTTCCCTCCATGCGAGTGTTTCCGTGCCATACTATATGCAAGGGGACTAGAATGAGTGAGAAGATAACTAAAAAACGGATACAGTGATAGTAATCTCTGTACCCGCGGATTTATCCGGCTTATATAAGTTGCCTACTTTCCTAACTTTGGCACTTTGAAAGTTGAAACCATTAAAAAAGAAAGTATAGCCATCGCAGCCGGGAAAATTAACCAAGGGAGACTTTTATAAAAAAGCACAAATAATGCCATTAACCCCCCGGCAAAGGTAATTGGCACTCCCACAAAGTGGGTGGAAATGTTCAAAACGTTGAAACGGGCCAGGCGTACGGCACCGCAGAGGGCAAAGGCAGCGGCTAGGAGTATTCCCCAAAACCCTAAATACCCTTCGAGAATAACTTTATAGGTCAATACGGCTGGGGCAACACCAAAAGAAACTACATCGCATAAGGAGTCAAGCTCCCTACCAAAATCAGAGCTTACAGACAGCTTACGGGCAACTTTACCATCCATACTGTCCATCAGAACAGAAAGTATAATTAGCCCCGATGCCACTTGATAATCACCACTGATAGTCCAAAGAATCGCCAAAAAGCCAAAAAACAAATTGCCTAAAGTAAAAATACTCGGAATCATATCAACCTTAATCGGTTTACCATTCATAAAACTTCACTCTCCAAAATTATAAAAAACCCTGAATAATGCTTTGAAAAAACTTCAACGCATATTTACTTGGGGGTTTTGATTATGCCTAGTTTATCATCTTTTACCGGATTATAAAAGCAATTCCTTTTGGCATTCCTCGTCAAACCAAATGTCGATCTTGTCGAGAATCTGCGACCGACTTGTACGTATATGGGTTTTGACCGGCAAGGAGTTTAAGAATATCCTACCGTAGCGTTTACCAATGACCCTGCCATCGCATAAAATAACTAAACCCCGATCAGACTTGGAGCGAATTAGTCGGCCGAAACCTTGTTTAAAGCGCAGTACAGCTTCCGGCAAAAGGTATTCATAGAAGGAATTTTTTCCTTGAGCCTCCAGATATTCAGACTTCGCAGCGATTAAAGGCCGATTGGGGGGACCAAAAGGCAGTTTTATGAGGATGACGCAGGACAATTTCTCCCCGGGAATATCGATTCCTTCCCAAAAGCTATTAGCTCCCAACAGGACACTCTTAGAATTGTTAAGGAAGGCCTCCAAAATCCCTTGCCGTCCTCCATCGATTCCTTGAGCTAATATTTCAATTCCCGATCCGCTCAAATGCCTGCTCAAAGGGAGGTGAATCTCTCGTAAAAAACTATGAGAGGTAAATAAGACAAGAGTTCTCCCTTGCATGCGTTCAACAACTTCAGCAATAAATTGAGCTACATCCTCCCCATTGAACAAACTTTGTTCGACATTGATTAAATCCTTAACTACCAAAAGCCGCATCTGTCGGTCATAATCAAAGGGCGATTCCACAATCATTGTTGTGGTATCTTCAGCTAATCCGACCTCTTTCAAATAGTGCCGAAAAGATCCGGAGATGCTCATGGTGGCCGATGTCAAAATTGCCGAGTCCAATGGATCAAAAAGCTTCTCCTTAAGTATATTACTGACATCCACCGGTGACGTCTTTAGTAACAGGCGATTGTTTCGTTCTAACCAACACACCCGCGTGGCACTATCCACCTGCAAAGCAAGGGTGAAGCAATCACGAATTTCTTCCAGGCTTCTGAACCGTCCGGAAATTTCATAGGCGAGAGCCGCGGAATCTTCATCATCTTGGGGCTCAAGCAGTTTTATCATGGCCTTAAGGATGTCCATGATCGCCCGTAGACGTCCCTGCAGGTTTTCTATTTGAATTGTTAAAGTCTCCCACCAAGATTTTTGGAAACAGTCCGTAGTGAAGCGGAAAGAAAGCTCATTACCTAGAATCTGATCAAAGCTTAAGAATACTTCCTCAGCCTGCCGGAAAAACTCTTCACAGGCCGACCGCAGCTTTTCTAAGTATCCATCCATACTATTCCATACAGGCTCCGGCAAGAGTCGCTCCCACCATTGGGCTCTCGCCTTTATGTTACCGTATAAACTGCCTGTCAGGGGACGGCTGAGTAAATTCATAACCTGAGAAATCTGTTCAAGGCTTACTTCCTCACCTAACTGTTCCAATGCCGATTGGTGAAGATGGTGTGCTTCATCAATCACTAATTGATGATATTCCGGTAAGATCTTCTTTCCCGTCTTAATATCCGAAAAGAGCAGTGAATGATTAACAATAATTAAGTCCGCTTCTTCAGCACGCTTACGGGCTTGAAGCATAAAACAACGTTTGGCCTGAGGGCATTTTCCCGGAATGCAACTCTCCTCTTCAGCATTGAGATTTCCCCATAGTCTTCCCAAGCTTGGAATTTGCGATACTTCATGCCAATCGCCGGTTTTTGTCTCCCGAAGCCAAATCATTAGGCTGAGAAGTGCCAGTCGCTCACTGAGATCAAATTCTTGATGAATGCCCTGGATATTTAGCCACCTTTTTAAACATAGATAATTACCCTTTCCCTTTAATAAAGCACCTCGAAAAGAAAAAGGTAAGACCTGAGCAAGGATTGGCAAATCCTTTTTGTAGAGCTGTTCTTGTAAAGGAATTGTATGTGTAGCCACAATGACTTTTTTCTCTGTCTTACGAGCCCACCATAGGCCGGGCACTAAATAAGCAAAGGACTTCCCTGTACCTGTACCTGCCTCTGTAACCAAATGAGCTGAGGTCGATAAAGCTTTGGCAACTGCTTTCGCCATTTCGAGCTGCCCTGTTCTGCTCTCATAGCCTTCAAGCTTATTTTCGAAAATACCTTCAGGAGCAAAACAACCTGCGACCCACTCTACTTCCCCGGGGATTTCTTCCTCCCTGTGGGGTTCAAAAAGCCCCAGTTCTTGATCGCAGAGTAGAATATCCGTACTGATAAGTCTCTCTGGAAACTTTTTCTTAATTGTTCTCTCTAATTCCTTAAGGAAATCCGCCGCTTTACTAGTTCTTGCCAGCGGGATCGCTTTTTGATAAAATCCTAGGTCTAAGCCTAACCCTTTTTCCCAACAAGCCTTGAGCAGGTGCCAGGCAGACTCGGCATCAGGCAATGCCCGATGGGCATTAGCCAAGCTTCGCAGTCCAAGACTCTTAACAAGATCCGCTAATTTATACTTGTGGCCAACGGGGAAAAAAATCCTTGCTATTTCCAAAGTATCCCATTGTCTATTGCAAAAATGTATATTTAAGGAATGCTCTAGAAAACCTAAATCAAAATCCAAATTATGTCCGACAATAACCGCATCCTCTAAAAGCTCTAATATCTCATGACGGTAATGATCTAGTGAATTAGCCAGTTTTAATTCATCCCTGGTAATACCCGTAAGACGCAATACCCTCTCCGATACCGGTTTTTGGGGAGCAACTAAACAACTAAAAGATTTTACCTCTTGCCCATCCTCAATAATCAAGGCGGCAAATTCAATTATTTCATCCCCGTAAATGTCCAAACCCGTAGTTTCGACATCTAATACCGCTAATTTCTCTTTAATCATAATTAGCCCCTTTCAGAAGCTATTGTACACAGATTCCTTAGCCGAATCAATGAATAGCTGAAAGAAGGAATTATCCGGTCAAAGACGAATTAATATGCTTGTAAGTGTTACTACTAGTTTCTAGGGAGGAAGGTCAAAAAATTGCATAAGCTTCACCGACTCACTTCATGGTTCTGTATTACTGCCTTACTTTTCTTGCTTAGCGGTTGTGCTGAGAGACCTTTTCTAACGAAGGATGGCGTTTATTCCTTTATTACTATATCAGAAAGAAATAACATTCAAAAAACACCAATTAGTCTAGCCTGGAACTCGAACTACGCAGTAATGCAGCAACTCCTTCTTGAAGCTTCTTTTGTCTTAGGAGACCTCCATACTATATCGGATTTGCCGGAGCGTGATGCTATCGTATTTAATGAAGTCGACCAAGAACTTGAAAAAGATAGCCCGGAGCTTGCCCTCCTTTTGGCTCCCACCGACCTAATAAACCCAAGCAAATCTAAAGGGAAGGAAGCAATTCAGGAAGTACTTTCAGACGAGCCTAAAGGCTTGCTCGAAGAATCTCAGATGGGAAAAGAACTGCTAAGCAAAGCTGCTGATACGGTATTACTTGAGGCAGCTTTTCCTGAAGCAAAATCCTTTGAGCTTATGATTGATGATAGGTCCACAAATCTGGAAATCACTTCAATCCAAATTGAAGTGATTGGCGATCACCCCGGTCGAGTTATTCTCAATCAAACAATAATTCTGCAAGGAATCGAAAACCCTAACCTTGAACCGGCCTTTGCGCAGTTTATGGAAATGCTAAAAAAATATAAAAACAAACAAGAGGCACCTTAAAATGCTTCTTGTTTGTTTTTAGGGCATTATTGGACGATATTTATTTTACAGGGCTGGGATAGTGACGACAGAACTGATTGAAACCGAATACATACATAGCTAATTTCTCCGGACGCAAATGGGACCAATCCGTCAAGCTCATTTCTTCACCAAAGCGGTTTCGCATAACTCCGTCACTTTGAATCCAGCCGCTAGGTCCATCTTCATGAAGCTTGATTTCCCAGATTGTCTTGTCTCCTTGAGTCTGCACAGAGGAAATATGCAATCCGCAACGTGCGTGGTAAATCTCAATTAATTTAACAAGCAAAGTCGTTAGAGGATCAATTTGATAATCAGGATTCTGAGGAGTAATCCGGATCTCATCCTTGATCTGACTAACTAATTCCTCAAGGCGCTTTTGCGTCTGATAGCGTTGTTCAAGCTGAATATTGAGATTCTTGGTATGCAGTGAACCCGAGCGCAAATCAAAGTGGAGGGGGTCATGTGCCTCAAGATTAAGAATCAGACGATTCCCATCCACTTGAATTTGGCCCGGTATACTTAAAAGCAACTGGTGAGCAATCTGGTAGGCAAGAATATGAGCCGAAACTTCTCGTTCATCGCGCTGTGCGCAACTTTGACATTCCTTCACCGGATTTACAACTAAGGCTAACCTCAACCTTAACACCCCCAACTTTTATGTATAGTACTATCCATATTATACACAATTCATAAGCAAAAATCTCTCAATATTTTAAATCTTTCAATAATTTTCTATTATCCCAATAATCTATTCTGATGAAAATGCAGGGGTTATAATCGATAAAAAGAGTTGGCATTTAGCAAAATGAATATGCTAGAAAAGGAGAACTATGCGGTTTCTCCTCTTCTAGCACAGCGGTTTTTCTACTCAGTATTCATCTATCATGTCAAACATTTGAGGTGTGGATTGTTTGAAGGCCTTATTCTCCCCTACCGTTGATGCCCAGTTTTCATAAGCTTTAATATCGTCCCATTTGGTCATAACCATAATTTCATTAGTATTGGTTTGCGCATTAAGACTTGCGTATTGAAAACCACTGATCCCATCGAGAGTCCCCAAGCCACTGCGAATATCTGATAGCAGCCGATCCCGATCGGGTGAATCAAAAGTATGAACAATTGTAAGCATCGCGGTACCTCCCTGACAAAAAGCTTTTATCGCTTTTATTCTGTCCCAACCCTTAAACTTCCATGCAGAAACAAATTCATGATTCACTTTTCCTCGTTCCAAACATAATATATTTTGAATTTAGATTAGCCAAAACAAAAAGAATATTCTTTACGGTTATGTTTTTTAACTTCTAAAGTGCTATACTTAAAAGTGTTGAATCACTCTAACTATGACCAAAGGAGGATTTAGATGAAGTTAGTTTACTTAAAAACAGACTTCCCAAGTGGTCGATCCCATATCCTCATGAAAAATACCGAGTCTCCGAGCCCGGAACTCAATCATTTTATTCTCTTTCTTACCAACCGCGGAACCCTTTGGGTTGACGTTTTTTGGCCCTATGATGATGAATCCGAGCGATACACTCGACGTATTTCCGAGCAGCAGTTCTGGCAAACTTTCCGGGAGTGGCGACTTAATGGTGTTCAACTCGGGGATAACGAACAAGTTGCCGCGGTGTTGGCTAAAAGGCAATTAAATCTTAAATTACGGCAAGTGGATGCCTAAAAGATTATAACCTTTAAAGTAATCGAGGGTGCCTAAAACAGTATTTTTCTGTTTAGGTGCCCTTTAATTTTTCCCTCTCTTGTGCAGAAGTTTTTCTTGCTAGGCGATCAAGGCGATAAACAAAAGCCAAAAGCTCAGCCACAATTTGGTAAAGCTGGGGTGGAATTTCTTCTCCATAATCGACCCGCATCAATGCCTCCACGAGAACCTCGTCTTTTTGAATTGGTATCCCATATTCAAGGGCGTGTTCGATTATTTTTCGGGCGGTCTCTCCGGAGCCTTTGGCAACTACTTTCGGGGCACCACTTTGATCATAAGCAAGTGCAGCAGCCTTTTCCCTCATACTTGATAATTCACCCCTTCACGGAATTCCCCTTGCATAAATCGCTGAAACTCTTCTGCTGTCTTAAGGGGAGCTACTCCGATAGGATTAAGAATAATTCCCATTTGTTTAAAAAGCTCACTGGTTTGCGCAAAATTAGCCTCAATCAAAGGTTGCAGTAAATCCGGATCATCGCTAAAAACCCTTAAAGTAAGCTTGCCCTCGTATAACCATCCTTCCAGCCCTAATTCTCCCAAGGTAGGTGTATCCGCGTGAAGAGCTACGCGACAATGATTGTGATCTAACTTTTTACCTTTTCGCGAGGCCTTAATAGCCAAGGTCTGGGTATAAATTTCCCCATCCGCTTGAAGGGGAAATTCCAAAAGATAAAAGGGGGTTTCCGGGTTCCCCCCTTGCAGCAGGATTTGTTGTCCTGTTAAGCGCTCCAGAAGGCCTGCAATGAGGGGCTTTTCATCTTTGGTAGGTTCATCCCCGGCTAACAAAGAGAGCAATATTCCCTTTAGGCTCCTTTTGAGCTCTGCTTGCAAATCTTTTAGATCTTGATTTTCCATGGTATCCAGGTTTCTCAAGCGCCGCTCGTAGTCTAAACCCAGCCCCCTTAGTAAGAATAAAAGCTGCAAGAAACCATCTTTGCTAAGCTCGGACCACTGAGGAATATTATTATGGACAAAAGAAGCGATCATTTCTTTTCCGGTAAGGTTTGGCATCTCATCAGGGGTAATATTACTGCCACCCTTGCTACTTGATATATTTTTATCTGTACTGATTTGTACACCTGTTCCCTCTTTCACCTGCAAGGTATTTTTGGGGTCGCTCAGGACAGGTGTTCCCTTTCCATCACTAGGGACCGGCACACCCTTACCGTCACTCACGACTGGGGCTCCCTTTCCGTCACTTACGACCGGCGCACCCTTACCATCACTTACGACCGGCGCACCCTTACCGTCACTTACGACCGGGGCTCCCTTACCATCACTTACGACCGGGGCACCCTTACCATCGCTTACGACCGAAGCTCCCTTACTGTCACTCACGACTGGAGCTCCCTTACTGTCACTCACGACTGGAGCTCCCTTTCCGTCACTTACGATCAGCGCACCCTTACCATCGCTTACGACCGAAGCTCCCTTTCCATCACTTACGATCAGCGCACCCTTACCATCGCTTACGACCGAAGCTCCCTTTCCATCACTTACTACCGGGGCTCCCTTTCCATCGCTTACGACCGAAGCTCCCTTACTGTCACTTACGACTGGAGCACTCTTTCCGTCACTTACGACCGGCGCACTCTTTCCGTCACTTACGACCGGCGCTCCCTTTCCGTCACTTGCGACCGGTACACCCTTTCCATCACTAGGGACCGGTGTTCCCTTTCCGTCACTTGCGACCGGAGCTCCCTTTCCGTCACTTACGACCGGAGCTCCCTTTCCGTCACTTACGACCGGCGCACTCTTGCCTTCGTTAGATAAACTGTCTAGTACTTGTTTTAGTAAATGCCCTAAAGTATTATTCCGAATTGCCCCAAACTCTATGTATAAACGCTCCACCCTTTGGGGATCTAAAAGGGTACCTTTAACCTGATTTGCGTCCTTATCCCGAACTAGGAGGATTCCGCTGGCATCCACCTTTTGTACTCCCGCCCAAAACTTCTCGCCGGCTTGGACAGGGATCTCAAGCAGGGCGGGTATGACTTGTCCCCCAATCCGGATTTGGGCTTTTCCGCCGGGATCTCTATTAATTACTTCGATCAAAAATTTTTGCCCCGGTTGAACTCCGATATCCTTTAAAGGCAGATTGATTGACCCTAAACCCTGTAACTGCAAAATTCCACCTCCAATCCTCCTGCATGTCACTTATCACCTAGCTGACCCGTAGTAAACCTCTCGCCTCTATCGGCGGGGGTCAAAAGGCGGCTAGGTCCATAGGGACCATACGCCGACTAATAGAAAACATGTCGTGCATTTATATCTTTACCATTAATATCGATAATCCCCATCGAAAATTTAGGCTGCCTTCTCTTATCTGTAGGGGAGCCCGGATTAAACATCAGAATTCCTTCTTGCTTTTCAAAGTAAGGTATATGGCTGTGGCCAAATATTATCATATCCACCGTATCCTTAGCGAAGATATTGAAAGCCCTCTCCGGAGTGGTACGGCCTTTGCCATATGCCCCGTGAGTAATACCAATCCTTATTTCCTCACAGCGGATGACTTTCTTTTCCGGTAGACCGGCCAGTTCCCAACCATCGCAATTCCCTTGAACGACCTCAAGAGGAGCAAGCTGTTGGAGATCTAAAAGAAGGGTAGAGTTAATCACATCGCCGGCGTGGATGATACAATCTGCATTCTCACACCGTTCCCAAACCCAAGCCGGTAATGACTGACCCTCCCGCAAATGAGTATCAGACAGTACTGCTATTTTCATAATTATCATCCTTTCGATAACGCTTCAGCAATAAAGTCACTGCAATCATAAAAACCAAGCTAAGCATGCCACTGATTACAAAGGTCACCTGCGCTCCCCAAAGATCGGATAAAGTGCCGGAATACAGACTCCCCACCGGAATCATGCCGCCGAAGACAAGATTATAAACACTCATCACTCTGCCGCGATAATTACTATCCACAGCTAATTGGATTAAAGAATTGGCAGAGGCGGAGAAAATTATCATCGACCAACCTAAAAAGGCTAAAAAGATAGCACTAAATAAATAGGTTCTTTGCAACCCAACAATAATATTAAAAATTCCAAGCCCAAAGGCTCCCAATAGAAGCAAACGTGGTTGGGGACCCTCGGCACTGCGAATGGCTACCGTCAAAGCCCCGATCAAAGAGCCGAATCCCAGACAGCTCATTAAAAGACCATAGCCTAAAGCTTCCGCATGCAGGTCCAGCTTGGCCAGTACCGGAACTAAAACATTAAAATTCATGGCAATTGTGCTTAAAAAACCCATCATAATCATAATAACCAGAATTCGTGGGGTATTGCGTATATAGCGTAATCCATCAAGGATATCCTTGCCGATGGTTTTATTTTTAGGCCGGAGTTCCTCATGGTGAGGAATTGCTTTGACAAAGATTAGGATTGCCAAAACCCCAATAAAACTAAAACCATTAATTAAAAAGCACCACATGGGCCCCCATATTCCCATGATTATCCCGGCTATAGCCGGACCCAGTAAGCGGGCAGCATTGAAAACAGCTGAATTTAAGGCTATGGCATTGGCAAGATGCTGTTTGCCAACTAATTCAATAATAAAGGACTGGCGGGTTGGAACATCCACCGTATTGGCGAGCCCTAAAATAAAAGCCATCGTCACGAGCATCCAATACTGAATCTTCCCTGTACCGACTAAAAAAGCCAGAGCAAAAGCCAAAACCATAAATACACTTTGGGTCACGATAAGTACTTTTCTTTTTGCTAGGCGATCAATCCAGGCTCCCGCTTGCAAAGAAAATAACATCGTTGGCAGAAACTGCATCGCCGAAACCAAGCCAAGCAAAAAAGGTGAATTTGTAAGCTGCAACACTAACCAAGCTTGCCCAATATTTTGAGTCCAGGTTCCAATTAAAGAGATAACCTGTCCGCCCCAAAACCAACGAAAAGCTGCATGACTAAATGCGGGAAAAGCATAAAAAATCCCCGGTTTCGTATTTGTCATAACCCTCTTTTACCTCCGCAAAATAAAGAAGCATCGCGGTGCGGATGCCCCCGTTACCAGTGGATAAGTCTTTTACAAAAAATTATAACATAATTTTTGTGTTTCCAGAAAAGAATAGGTATCAAGAGTCAACCAACAAAAAAGGCGCAGCTTGCGCCCGCCCTTGATTTTTAGTGGTAAAAACGACCTATTGTTCTTTGCTTTTTGATTGCCTTGCGAACCTCGTTAGCCACTTTCCAAGTTTCCTGGTATTGGGGTGTAACTAAACTTAATCTTCCTGTATGTTTATCGATTAGAATATCAACACCGGGCTTTCTCCCTTCAGATTTTTCACCGGGACGTAAAATATCAATGCCGATTTTATTTTCATCGTACTCAGGGGGAATTAAGTAATTGAGTACCTCTTCTGTGGCATCAATCAGCTCGGTAACCTGGTCTTGAGGATAACCTTCCCGCAGCAAAATATCCCTTACTTGGGTGAGAGGATGATCTAAGGTTAGTAGCATCTGGGCCCGTTGCACTAAGTTGTAATCGATTTCCACGACGCCACCTCTTTTCAAATTTTCTTCTTACAACTTCATTTTCCCCTTCAGTTAAATATCAAATACGAACTACTTCTTGTCGAACTTGGAGAACTTGTCCATTTTCATCAATATTTAAATAGGAGGCTTTCATGTATAAATTTTTAGCTTTACCGGCGGTCATAGCCGCAATTTCCGGTATTACTATGGCAATTCAAGGAACCCTAAATTCTCAGCTTTATCAAAAAACATCAATTTTAGCAGCCACTTTGGCGGTCCATATTATCGGTACAATTATCGCACTTATTGCTGTCTTCGTTGCCCGAGTTCCCCTGATGGAGCACAATTGGCTTTCCATACCTTGGTATCTTTATCTCGGTGGTGTACTCAGTGTGGTGATTGTGGGCTTAGTCGCTATAAGCATTCCGAAAATCGGCGTCTGCAATGCCACCACTGCCATTATCATCGGTCAAGTAGGTGCCGCCCTAATTATCGATCATCTGGGACTTTTCGGAGCAGAACGCTTGGGTTGGAATCCTTGGCAACTACTGGGCTTAGCACTCTTCGCTGCCGGGGCTAAACTCCTCTATAGTTAATTTTTCCTTAACCTGACTTGGCCCGCTTATCGATAGCCGCCATATTGGTAACAATCTGATAAATTTCTTCCGTAACTTGAAATTTCCGAATTTGACCGTTGGCCGCCAAGATCAAGGTGTTTTTCCCTTCGCCCGTCTGATCCTTTTCGATTAAACGCAGTAAGAAGGTATAAGCTTCAGTGGTTACCGAAAGTTGTTTGAAATCCCCTTCGGCAACAAAAAGCACCCAATACCCTGCGGAAACCTCATTACCTAAATTAATGGAGGAATTCAGTGGATTATTAATGCTGCTATTTGGATAGAGATAGTCTGATAAGGTATCGGAATAGTTACCGGTAGTATAGGAGTTAGAAGAATCATTGACACTTTTATTCGCATCGTAAGCACTTGAGGATGTATCAACTGACTGAGCGGCGGGGTCGGTAAGCCGAGCATAAACATCACTAAAGAAATTAGGAAATAGAATAAATGCACCTACCCCAATAAGCAATACCCAAAAAGCTAAAGCCTGAATATCTTGCCAGATCTGATTTTGCGGAGGCCGCCCCCAAGAATTTGGCATTCAATCCCCTCCTTCAATTCTAATCCAAAAACCTGACCAGCCGATGCTAAGAATTACTTTACAAATAATTATACGAAAGAAGGAGGCCCGATATGTTACTTGCATAACTTCTAATCAACGTCTAGAATAATACCGAGGTGTACAAAATGGAGATACTTCGGGAAAAACTTAGTTTGTTACCGGATAAACCTGGTGTTTATTTAATGAGAGACACCGACAAGCAAATCATCTATGTGGGCAAAGCCAAGATTCTTAAAAACCGGGTCCGTTCCTATTTTACCGGCTCCCATAACGGAAAAACCCAGCTTATGATTAGTCAAATCGCTGACTTTGAAACTATAATTACGGATTCCGAAGTGGAAGCCTTGCTTTTAGAGTGCAATCTAATCAAGAAGCATAATCCAAAATACAATATTCTATTGCGGGATGATAAGACTTACCCTTTTATTACAATTACCGATGAGGTTCACCCTCGAATCTTGGTCACTCGGCAAGTGAAAAAAGGAATGGGCAAATATTACGGTCCCTACCCCAATGCCACTGCCGCCAAGGAAGCTGCCCGCCTGCTCAACCGGGTTTTCCCTTTTCGTAAATGCCGCACCATCCCTGGTAAACCCTGTCTTTATTACCATCTTGGTCAATGCCTAGGACCTTGTGTTGATGATATCCCGGCTCAGTCCTACGCGAAGATTCGCAAGGAGGCAGCCAATTTTCTTAAGGGAGACCAAGGTGCTATTCTTAAGGCCCTCGAGAATAAAATGATGCAGGCCTCGGAAAACTTAGAGTTTGAACGCGCAAAAGAGTATCGGGACTTAATCGAGGATCTAAAAAAGGTTGGCGAGAAACAGAACATTACCCTGAACGATTTTGTGGATCGAGATGTGGTAGGTTATGCTCACACCCGGGATCAACTCTGTATTCAGATCTTTTATCTGCGTCAGGGGAAACTACTTTCCCGAGACAGTTTTATCTTCCCCTATTACGAAGAGCCGGAAGAAGCTTTTATCTCTTTTTTGGCTCAGTTTTATACGGAAAGCCCGACTCTTCCCCAAGAAATTCTATTGCCTCCCCTTGATATCAGTATCCTGGCTAAGCTCTTTCCCATGACCGTACCGCAAAAAGGTCAAAAACGCGATCTTGTTGAAATGGCTATGGAAAATGCCAAGACTACCTTACATGAACAGATAACCATTGAAATTCGGGACCTCGAAGAAGGCGCTCAAGCCCTGGAGGAAATTGGACAAATCTTGAACATTCTTTCCCCCAGAGTCATTGAGTCCTTTGATATTTCCAACATCGCCGGAACTCATAGCGTAGCCGGAATGATTCAATTTGTCGACGGAAAACCCAATCGCGGCCAATATCGTAAATTTAAAATTCATCCCATGCCGAACATGGATGATACCGCTTCTATGTATCAGGTTATTGAGCGCCGCTATGCTCGACTTAAGGAAGAGAACCTCCCCTTTCCAGACCTAATCTTGGTAGACGGGGGAAAAGGTCAGATTAGTGCAGCTAAAGAAGCACTGCGGGGGTTGAAAATCCCCTTGACTGTTGCCGGTATGGTCAAAAATGATCGGCACCAAACCTCCGCCTTGATTGATGAAAAAGGCTTTATTCACTACTTCGAACGCCGCTCCGCCGGCTTCCGTTTGCTGGAACGAATCCAAAATGAAGTCCATCGTTTCGCCATCACCTTCCATCGTCAACAGCGTGCAATTAGTATGACCCTCTCGGAGCTTGATGGCATCACGGGTATCGGACCTAAGCGTAGACAGCAGCTGCTTCGGCATTTTAAATCTATTGATAATATTCGTCAAGCCACTATTGAGGAACTCCAAAAATCCGGTCTCCCTTCCTCCGCTGCTGAAGCTGTATATGAACACTTTAGGGAACAAGGAGAAAAAAATGATTCTTAATTATCGTGTGGAAATCTGTCGTCAATGCTATTATAAAAGGACCAAAAAGTGTGCAAAGACTGATCTCTATATTCATAATCTTACGCCGGCGGAGCCGAGCGGTGAGTGCACAAGTTATCGACCGGTGCCCTGGATGCCTTATTCAAATCATCACCACCCGTCAAACGGGTGGTTTGCTCTGAGGCTATAAGCCTCTGTTACCGGCCAGCGCCTAAAGACGCTGGCTTTCACTT
>NZ_CEVWNY010000081.1:0-13696 GCF_982384815.1 Desulfitobacterium sp.
TTCACTATTCCCGATTAAATCCTTAATGCTCCCATGCTCCAGCTTGCTTCCAAGTTTAACCTCAATTTGTTCGCGGACTAGCTGATCACGTTTAGCTTCCTCTTCGTTTAAGCACACAATATAACGTTTCTCTTGATGGACTACTTCTTTAACCTTTAGATTATCCTTCACGAAGGTATAAGGTTCCGGAGATGCTGCAAGCTCCGGACCAGCCTTTATATTGCGCATGCGAACCCCTAGAATATATTGGAGTTTCAATTCTTCAAGGAGTTCCAAAGTTCTTTTTCCCATCATGCCTCGATCTCCAACAACGATGACTCGCTGGATATTAAAGCGTTTTTTTAAATCACTACCAGCTTCAATAAAGGCATCAGTATCCGGCGTGTTTCCTGGGAACACATGATGAGCTATTGGAATCCCGTCTCTGGACATTAGAATACCAATCATAACCTGAAGGCGGTCGGGACGATGATCCTTGGAATGACCATGTTCCAAGAGGTCAAAGGCTCCGGCATCTCCCTCGACATACGTGGAGGTGGTATCGAAGAACACCAAATCCAGCTGCTGTGTGAACAGGTTGGTATGGTGGAAGAATAACTGCTCTTCAATGGTATCTTTGTTTTCATCGAGGAAGTCAATGGCTTTATAGAAGTGGTGAAGCTTTAAGCTTTCGAATTCAGGGCGATAGACGGAATTTTTCCAATCACTAACACCCAATTTGCTGGTAGGCTTAGTCAAACGGTTTAGAACCATACAAAAAATAGTTTCATGAACATCATGCTCAATTCTCTTTCGCTAAAGAGCCCAGCAATGATTTCATGAATACCAAGGTTTTCCAAGAGCCGACGAAAAACCATAGAGGGACCATACTCTTTACTCCAGTCAGCAAAGAGATCTTCCGCAGCGTCAACCACTGCGAGCTTATCTGAGAACTTCGCTAGAGAGCGAATAAGGTCGTCAAGTTTCCCATTTTGGAGATAGTACAACTACGGGAATGATATTATTATTTTGTTTAAATTCAACAGAGAAATCCTCCACCAACTATTTCCTCCATGCAATTCTCTTTAATTATTAGACGCTGGAAATGTCATATAACGTCCCGAGTATTCCCGACGTTACCGTCCCACAAGGGTTGGCGCGGCATATTCCCCGATGTCGCAAACCCTCTGTTATCTATTATATGAAGTCGGCTATCTTATAATCTGTACCC
The DNA here is from genome assembly GCF_982384815.1 of Desulfitobacterium sp. NCBI lineage: Bacteria > Bacillati > Bacillota > Clostridia > Eubacteriales > Desulfitobacteriaceae > Desulfitobacterium > Desulfitobacterium sp. The sequence goes on from NZ_CEVWNY010000081.1 coordinate 1,211, forward strand.
AATTCCCTTAGATAATTGATGAATTATCAACTGATTCAAACTTACGTTTTCATCTTTAGCCATTTGTGAAAGAGTACGATGTAATGATTTAGGCATCCTAACTCTCAATTGCCCCGAAAATTCGTCAGTTGTGGGTTCAGGAATTACTCTGCCTAATTCCAAGCTGGCCTCAATCCATTCCCTTTTTGCACTGCCCAGATTCTCAACTGCTTCTTCTAATGATTCACCGTCTGACATACAACCAGGAAGTAAAGGTATTTCAGCAAACCACCCGCCACCTTCTTCTTGAGAAAGCTTCTTAAGTTTAATTTCATATTCAAAGTTGAGGTAATACTCCAAATCTTTACCCATCATTCTTCGCCCCTATCTAATCGTTGAATCGCACTAATCGCTTTCTTTACATAAACTGCCTTAATGGGTCTATTCTTCGGTATAGTCAAAATATCGGGTAGTGATTTATGAAAATATGTGTAATGGCTCGATCCACCTTTAGGATTTCTGCACTCAAATCCATAGTATTTCAAAACTTTGTCTATATCTTCAAATTTAACATCTTTTGGGTTATTGACTATATCCGCAAATAGCTTGTCTAGTTTAGTCATTATATCTCCCCTCTATTTATATGATACCATATATGGAACCATGTATACATACGATAATTTTTTCGACCCTTAAATGGTCCTTCATTTTTGCAAAGCTACGGAAATTCTGTGTTAGCTGAAGTGGCCGTTTTCCTTACTCTAATGTCATATTTATCACTACTTCACCTGTTTCCGACTGAACTTCCTCACTTAAATATGTAAATCCGTTTTTCTTATAGAATCTTCTCGCATCAATATTCTTACTGTAAACACCAACGTTTAAATGCTCCTTTTCTCGTCTTGCCTGTTCGATTAATTTAGTGCCGACTCCTTTTCCTTGCTCTTTTGGTGTAACAAATAACGCTCCAATATAATTACCAAGTAGTGATATAAAGCCAATCAAATTACCGTTTTCCTCGGCAACCCATGTCTCCGCAATTGGTAAATATTTATTCCTTAATTCATCCTTATGTGATTCCCACATTTCCTTGGGAATAAAGGAGTGCGCGACTACACTTATGTTATACCAGATCTCAATTATTTCTTCAGTATCGGGATGCTCGAATTTCCTAATTATCATTTTTGTCCTCCTTATGAGACCTATTTAAATGCTCATGCAAGCCATTTCAGCTAACGTTCTGGGCATTCCCGATGCGTCCTAACCACATTCATCATCCTCTAAGTGTCGGGAATGCCGTGTTAGGTGAAGCCTTATCCCAGTTTTTTTCAGGGCCCTACAATTCAAATCCGTTCCTTTAATTAGTTAATAAATCATAACTTTTTATCAAAAATTCCATAGCTGTAGTGTTAGATTCTTTACATATTTTTTGATATGTCATATCCTTCAATGCTAAATAATCTCCATTTAAATAGGGTCTCGTCATTCCTAAAGAGTTAATTGCTAATTCTACGAATACTCTACTTTTATAATGACTAATTGATTCTGCACCTATAATATCTTGTTCCATAGAATTTATTTTTTTACAATCTTCCGAAATCATATGATAGTAGATTTTGTTTTTGCGTAAACTTGCCAAGTAGGGTGTTAGCCTACACGTGAGCGGTCTGACATCATGAATTATACAAGACAACCCTGTTCTAAATGGACATTTTACTCCATTATCGACATTTTCTTTTAATGTTCTTCTTACATGTGCGGGTAATTCTTTTATATAGTCTGTAATAATAAATTTTTCTGAGGTAAATATTATAGTGTCTGAATTCTTACAAAATTGACCGTCATTTTTACAGGGTTTGCACCTCATCCAATAGCTATCTTTAATTATTAATTTCTCATAGTATTTATCCAATTTGCTGTATAATTTAAAAATAGACTTTTTGTCGACGCTAATTGTAATATACGTGAGGGAATGCCCCAAAATTAGTTTTTAATCCCACGGTATTTCTGGATTCCCATACGCCGGGCAATTTCTGAGGTCTTGTAAGTATTGATCTAAATTATATCCTCCCCTCCTATTACACCATAATATCACTGCTTAAAAGTCTGGTGTATTAGTGGAGGGTTTTGATTGTAAACCATTTAGAAGGGCTTACTCAAACAGCGAAAGTTGTTCCACCCGGCAAGACCCTTTGTAACCCGCTATGATATCCGACATCTTGTAAAGAATCCCGTATTGGTCGCACTTATCCTGAAACAAACTCCACAATTCCCTGGCCTTAAGAGAACGGCATTCATAAGCGTTCCCGTAGCTTTCTATGTACTTTTCTTTAAGGGATGGAAATAACTCATCCAGCTTTTTATAATACCATGCCCTTTGATTCTGTCTTAAGGTTACCCCGAAGGCAGGATAGATAAATTTTGCCCCTTTTTGATGAGCAAGTTCAATAATCCGGCTGATATTTTCCTCTGTATCCTCAATAAACGGCAGTACAGGCATTAATAATATACCGGCAAAAATTCCTTCCTGAGTCAGTTTTTCGATTGCTTCAAGCCGCTGGGATGAAAGGGCCACATGCGGTTCGATTTTACTGCACAGCAAATCATCGGCAGTGGTAACCGTTATCTTTACCAGCACCGGTGAATGCTTGCCGATCTCCTTAAGAAGTTCTCTATCCCGGACAATCAGATCGCTTTTTGTAGCAATCGCCACACCAAATCCATACCGGTTGATCAGCTCCAAAGCACCTCTTGTCAGCTCATACTTTTTTTCAAGTGGATTGTAGGGATCACTCATGGCTCCTGTGCCGACAACGCCCTTTTTGCGTTTTGACTTGAGCTCCCGCTCGATTAAGGCAAGGGCGTTTTCCTTAGCCCTTACCTCATCGAAATGATCCACTCTGTAACATTCGCTCCGGCTATCACAGTAAATGCAGCCAGGACAACAGCCTTTGTAGATATTCATATTATAATTGCAACCAAACCAAGGGTTATTTTCTGCATACCCGGATAGAATCGTTTTGGCAGGAATGAATTCCATCTTAGTCTCCTTTAGGAATCTAACGCTTTTTGATCCTAAAATATTCGAGCTTACTTATATTTTCCAACATCATTACAGCTTTTTTACCTATAGGGGACAATAATTTAGGGGTTAATTGTAATTTACCCTTTAGAAATGATGAAGGATATAAAGCAGACTATCGGCAAGTTAAGTTGAACAGCATTTTATGTATAAAGTTTTAATCGAGATGTACGGATGGACGGCGAAAAAATAAACTTGGAATTCTATAGTAAAAATTATGATGAACTGAAGAGCTTTAAATTAGAAGAAGAACAAGAAAGGTTTACGGCTTATCCAGAAGAGATAGTCAAAACACTGATAACGGTGAACGCCATTTTACGTTGATAGTATACAATAAGCATGTGGTGGGTTACTTCGTATTGCACGAGAACCGCGGACCAGTAGAAATTGGAAGCCACAATAAGGCATTACTTATCCGAGCCCTGGCAATCGATAAAAACGAACAATCACACTGAAATAATTCATCCATTAAGGAAAAACCACACTTCCCGCAATCTCTAAATCAGGAAATTCATACGACCGCACGGTGTCCTGTTTACTATAGATCATGAAATGGTCGATATCGAGATCTTTAAATCCATAAACCAGTATTATCTCCTGATCAGGATCAACAATCCAGAACTCCCTGACCCCAGAAATCATAAAGGTATTCAGCTTATCCACCATATCTTTGGTCCGAGTGCTTGGGGATAAAATCTCCACAACCAGGACCGGTGTCCCCATGTACCGCCCTTTTTCATTGATGGTTTCGGCCGTGTCACAGGCCACGATCAGATCGGGCTGCATCACATCGGGATCTTTGAAGCCTTCTTTCCGAAAGTGGACATCGAAGGGGGCAAAAAAAACCTTACACCCTTTTCCTTTAAGGTACTCCTTGAACCCGATAAATAAGTTTCCTAAAATTTCCTGATGGAGAGCACTTGGTGAGCTTAACAACACAATTTCGCCATTGATGAATTCCATGGGCAAATCGCTTTTTTCGTAGATTTCTATGAATTCCTCATAAGAGACTTTTTTACCACCGTATTGATAGTCCAGAGCCCTCTCCTTCATGAGAAAATAACGGTCACTGTCCGTAATATAGGAAGTGAGCCTTGCCGCTTTCTTTCCGTTTTTGGTGATTACCACTTCATTATCGTTAATCACATAATCCAAATAGGCGCCGAGATTGTTTTTTAGATCCGTAGCAGTAATCGTATTGTGCAATTTAATGTTGTTTTCGTCTTTTAAACCGTCCATAAAATCCATCGCCTCCGTACGATAATTATATAATATCGCACGATAATCAGCAACTAATTTTCCCCTTGATTTAGCATCGCCTTAATGACTCACCTAAGCCGCTGCTGATTCCGGAAAAAATCCCGCCAAGGATCATTCCCCTCGATTCTCCGCAGGGCCTCCGCCATGTCAATGCCATCAGGGGCCACCGTGTCCAGTTCATCCCAGGTGATAGGCATAGATACTCTAGCCCCAATTCTTGCTCTCAGGGAATAAGGGGCAATGCTGGTGGCCCCTCTGCCGTTGCGAATCCAGTCGATAAAGATCTTGTCGGTGCGCTTGGCCTTTCTCACATTGCTCGTGTAACGGTCCGGCCACTTTTGCTCCATCACTTCGGCAACGCGCCTGGCAAAATCATGAAATACCTCCCAGGAAACGGCGGGTTTTAAGGGTACGACCACATGGTATCCTTTGCCCCCGCTGGTCTTGAGATAGGAATTCAGGGAGAGTTCGGCCAGAATACCTTTCATATCCCGCACACCCTGGCGCACCCTGCTTAGAGCCATTCCCTCATCGGGATCCAGATCAAAGACCATCAGATCAGGCTTTTCCAGCTCATGGACACGGCTCCCCCAGATGTGAAATTCCAGGGTGCCCATCTGCGCCTCGGCGATCAGCCCGGATATGTTCTCAATATAGAAGTACTCTTCTGTTTCCCCGTCACTAGAGGGAACAGGAATTGTGACGACTCCTTTGCTGCCCGGACCGGGATGCTTCTTATAAAAGCAGGTCTGGGCTATCCCTTTAGGACAACGGACAATGCTGAGAACCCGGTGGCTTACATAGGGCAGCATGCGCTCTGCTACCTTTTCGTAATACCGGACCACATCCACCTTGGTGATTTCCGGATCGGTAAAGATCACCTTGCCCGGATTGCTGATCTTGATTCCTTCGATGATAATACTGTTGGTCTTTGCTTCCACTACTCTCGCCGTCTCCTTTACCGTTGACTGAAGCCGGGATTCTGCATCTGCTTTTTCCCTTTGTATTTCCCGGGGATGCTTATCCATCCGCAGGCCTTTGAAGCTTGCCTGCCTTAACCGATCCTCTTGGGTCCATTCCGCAAATTGGATTTCCGCCACCAGCTTAGGCTCCAGCCAAGTGATCTTTTCATTGGACCTGGGCTTGGGCGCCGGCTTGAAGGGCGCCTCCCTGCTCTTGATGCTCTTAAACTTTTCCTCAAGCTCTTTCATGTCGGCTTCGCTTAAGCCGGTACCGGCACGTCCGGCATAGATGAATTCCTCCCCTTCATAGACCCCCAGGAGCAGGGAGCTTACCCCGCTCAATTTTTTATCAGTCAGGGTATAGCCGCCGATGACAAATTCCTGCCGTTTCGCGCATTTAAGTTTGAGCCAGTCACCGTTTCTTGCTCCGATGTAGAGGGAATCGGCTTTTTTCCCGATGATCCCTTCCATCCCACCCTCACAGGCCGCCAGGTAACTTTCTTTTCCCTTTCCTCTTACATGCCTGCTGTAGTGGAGGTTTGGGGGAGCATCCTCCATCAACCCCGCCAGGGCCTCCTTCCTGTCGATCAGGGGATGTCCCCGGAGGTCCGCCCCATCCAGGGCCAGGAGATCAAAGAGGATATAGGTCAGATTTTTGGCCCGGGGGTTTTTGAGATAGTTCTGCAGGGCCTGAAAATCCGTTTTGCCCTCTGGATCGGTGACGACCATTTCCCCGTCCAGAATCAGCGCCCTTCCCCTCGCCCAATCCAGGAGGGAAGAGGCCACCTCCCGGAACCGCTCCGTATAATCATGACCGTTCCTGGTGATCAGCCGGACGCTGTTTCCTTCAAGATAGGCCATTATTCGGTAGCCGTCGTATTTCAACTCATAAAGCCAATTTTTTCCCTCAGGAAGGGTATGGACTAATTTGGCCAGCTGCACCCCGGTACTGCTGAAGGGGTTCCGGGTGAATTTTTCGTCCTCTCCTGCTTCAATTTCCGCCATAGTGCGTCCGGTCCTGATGCTGGTGGTAAATTCGGCAATCCCGTCGGTAGTTTGAACATACTCATCTTTTTCTTTTAGGAAAAGCCAGTTATCCCGCTTCTCCCCGGCTTTCCCTTTCATCCGCACCAGGGCCCACCTTCCTCTGAGCCTTCTTCCTTTCAGCACAAACTTCAGCACTCCTTCACGGAGTCCCTTATCCACATCCCCATAAGGTTCCCAGGAGCCTTCATCCCAGAGCATGACCACTCCGCCCCCATATTCCCCTTTGGGAATGGTCCCTTCAAAATTCCTGTATTCCAAAGGATGATCCTCCACCTGTACCGCCAACCTTTTGTCCCGGGTATCGTAGGAAGGCCCCTTAGGCACGGCCCAGCTCAAGAGAGCTCCCTCCCATTCCAGACGGAGATCGTAATGATCTCTGCGGGCCAGATGGTGCTGCACCACAAACCTTAGGTCCTCCTGGGAGATTTCCGTTATCCCCTCCGGCTCCGAGGTTCTGGCAAAATTCCTTTTTTGGTTGTAACGCTTAAGTTTTGCAGTCATATTATCACGCCGGTTCCTTCTCTTTTTTAGCTATTGTTTCCCACTGGATTATAAGTATCCGGAGATTTGTGCATTCCCGTCAGTCAGATATCCCTCGTAAGGTGCAGCAGCTTTAATTTTCAGCGTGGTTCTTCCACCATCCGATAACCAACACCGATTTCTGTAAGAATGTATTTTGGTGTCCCCGGATTCGCCTCTATCTTTCTTCGGATGTTGGCCATGTTGACGCGCAGGGTGTGGCTGTCGTTTCCATACAGCCCCCATATCTCTCTCAGGATATAATCGTGCGTAAGCACCTTTCCGGCGTTTTGGGAAAGCAGTACCAGGATTTTGTACTCAACAGGCGTTAGATGGATTTTTTCTCCTGAAAGGGATACTATCCGCTTGCCGCAATCGATTTCAAGCTCACCAATGGTTATCTTCCCGCCACCAAGGGCTTCCCCCCCTATGGCCCGGGGACTGTGCCGGATTGCCGTCCGTATCCGGGCAAGCAATTCAGAGGTGCCAAAAGGTTTCACGATATAATCATCCGCCCCAAAATCAAGAGCCGCTACCTTTTCACGTTCATGACCGCGCGCCGAAACCACAACGATAGGCGTTTTTGACCATTGGCGTATTTGCTTTAAGACCTCCATGCCGTCAATGTCCGGCAGGCCCAAGTCCAGCAGGATAACGTCCGGGGCGTGGGATGCGAACATGGAAAACCCTTCTTTTCCCGTTTTTGCCTGAATAACCTGATAATCATTCGACGTGAGAACTGCCGAAATAAAATTGCTGATGGCCGCTTCATCTTCCATAATCAAAATCAACGGCTTTATGTCCATAATTATTCACTTCCTTTCAGCGGTAAAATGAAGCGAAATTTGGCTCCCCCTTCTTTCCTGTTTTCCGCTTCCAATTTGCCGTTATGGGCTTTGACAATTGTTTTGCAGATTGACAGCCCGATTCCCATTCCTCTGGAGGAATCAGGACTCTTATTGGCAATGGGCTTATAGCCTGGAAGCAGGTAGGGGAAATCCTCCTCTGAAATTCCTTTTCCCCGATCCAGCACTTCAAATCGGGCCCAATCTCCGTTCTTTTCTAAACGGACTTCAATGGGAGAACCGCTGGGAGAGTACTTGACGGCATTTTCAAGAAGGTTGATCAGCACCTGCGCAATTAAGGTTCCGTCCATGGGAACCTCCAAAAACTCGTTCGGCACATGAACGAAGATCTCACGCTGGGGAAATCTTTGCTTGATGCGGCCGACGGCTTCTCCCACCACTTCTTCCGCAGCTTCCGGGCTTTTCATGAGATTTGATGCACTTTCATTGATCCGTGTCACAGAGAGCAGGTTTTCCACCATGCGTATGAGCCATTGGGATTCCTCCTGAATATTGGCGACCAGTTTATCCCGTGTGTCTTCGTCGAGGCTTTTGCCATTTTCCCGAATGGCGGAGCTGGCTCCTAAGATGCCGGAAAGAGGGGTACGCAGGTCATGGGATATTGCCCGTAAAAGGGTACTCCTCATTTTTTCCTTTTCCGATTCCACCATAATATCCCGTTGTTCATCGGACAGATGCTGACGCTCCAAGGCCATTGCTACCTGTGAAGCGATCATGTGCAGAAACTGGCGTGTATTATGGTCTAGTTTTCCTTTGGCACAGGATATCCCCCAAACGGCAAGAACTTTTCCCAGGGATATAACCGGCATATAGAATGCCGCTGCCCCCATCAGTGTGTCGGTTCCCGCTCCGGCGCGCTTTTGATTGAGGAATACCCAATGGGCTACTGCCTTTTCAGCGGCGGAATTGAGAACGGAGCCATCCACATCCCCCGCCGCCTGCATTACCCTCCCGTCCGCTTTCTGCTCAGGGTCGGCGGTGAAAAAAACGACGGAGCGGCCAAACAGATTGACAATATAGTCGTTCGTAAGGGCTATGATATTCTCAAGACCCCTTGCCGCAAGCAGTTTTTTATTAATTTCATACAGAACTTCGGTACGGTGCTCCCTTTGTGCCGCGAGCTTTGCCTCTGTCTTGATGCGGACGGTCAGGGTACTTGTAATCGAGGCCACCAGCAGCATGATGAGAAAGGTAATGGGATAACCGGGCTGTATGGCATTAAACGTAAAATAAGGCTCCGTAAAGAAAAAATTAAAGGTCATGACACTGATTACGGAAGCAATAATGCCATATAGATATCCTTCGGTGACCCGTGAAATGACCAGAACGGAGAGAATATAAGCCATGATAATATTCTGATCTCCGATGTCAAGCCTGCGTAGGCCAAAGGAAAGTATTGTGGCAGCAACCAAAAGAAAAAGCGTTTTGGCGGCGTCCGTCCAGGAAAAGCTGAAATTTTGATTCCGGCCCGTTTTGCGGGGTTTTTTATAATTTCGTTTCGTGGTGCTGCCGGGTATGATGTGTACCTCTATACTGGGTAAAAGCGAGATCAGCTTATCCTCAAAATCCATTTCAAACAGATTTTTAAGCCTTTTTATAGTTCTGCTTTTACCCACAACAATATTCGTTATGCCGGAAAGCTTCGCGTATTCCGCCACCTTGACGGCAATGTCGTGCCCGGTGAGGGTGGTAATTTCCGCGCCGAGTTTTTCAGCCAAATCCATATTGGCGCGGATCGTCTTCTGCTGCTCCTTGGTGAGATGTTCGCTTTCAATACTTTCGACATATAGAGCAATCCAGTGTGCGTGGAAGGCTTCCGCCGCCCGCGCCGTCCACCGGATGCATTTTGCGGATGAGGGAGAAGGCCCAATACAGACGAGCAGCTTGGTATTTGCCCTTTTTTCTGATAAGCGCCGCTCGTTTTGATTCTCATAGCTGATTTTATCCGCTGTACAGCGCAGAGCAATTTCGCGCAGCAGCCGTAGATTCTCATGTGTAAAAAAATTGCGCACGGCTGTTTCCGCACGCTCAGGCCGGTATATTTTCCCGGCCTCGAAGCGGCGCAGCAGTTCATCCGGCACGATATCGATCAGCTTGATTTTATCGGCGCGGTCAAAGACATAATCAGGCACGGTTTCCTGCACCTTGATCTTTGTAATATTCTCAATCACGTCGTTCAGGCTTTCCATATGCTGAACATTGACGGTCGTATATACATCGATCCCGGCATTGAGCAATTCCTCGATATCCTGATACCGTTTTTTGTTGCGCCCGCTTTCTGCGTTTGTATGAGCCAGTTCGTCCACAAGAATCAGCTCCGGCTTGCGCCGGAGCGCTTCATCCAGATCGAATTCCCTGAGTTCAATGTTCCTGTACAAGATCGTTTTGGGCGGCAGCACCGGCAAGCCCTGCAGAAGCTGCATGGTTTCCGGACGGGTATGGGGTTCGATATACCCGACCAAAACATCAACGCCGCTTTTGTACTGCTCCTGGGCGTCATCCAGCATGGCATAGGTTTTTCCAACGCCTGCGGCATACCCGAAAAATATTTTTAACCGGCCTAAATGTCTGTCCTGACCGGCTTGAATATCCTCTAAAATAGCCCTGGGATCGGGCCGTTGATCCAATTGAGCCATTTATTATCCACCACCCTTATAGCTCAGCATACCACGCGCACCGTTATAGTCAATTACAGCAAAGCGTCCAATGCCAAATTGACCTTTAGAACATTGACAGCCGGTTCTCCCCAGAAGCCAAGGAAGCGTCCCGCAGTGTATTTTTCTATGACTGTCCTTACTGAGTCCTCGCTCATATCTCTTTCCTTTGCGATACGGGTAACTTGATACTCAGCCGCTGCCGGTGAAATATGGGGGTCCACACCGCTGCCGGAAGCGGTAACCAAATCCATTGGGATAGCCGCTGTGTTGTCCGGGTCAAAGGAATGCCACCGGTCGATACGCTCCTGCACGAGCTTTTTTTGTTCCTCACTTACAGGGGAGAGGTTGGTCGCGCCTGCCGGCCTGCCGATCAGGTACTCGGGGCTTGCAAATTCCTGGGCGATCCATTCCGATCCATAGTCTTTTTGGGTACCGTCCTTTAAGGTAAGGGTTATTACGCTGCCGTTGGCCTGATTCGGGAAAAAGAGCTGGGCAATGCCTGTAACCGCCGCCGTATAAAATACGCCGCAAAGAAGGGTCATCACACCAAAGCATATCATAGCGGGCCTAAGCCGTTTTATGGTTTTAATCATCTTCATCCACCTCACACAAGGCCGCAAGCGGTCAGAAGTATATCGAGCAGTTTGATGGCAGTAAATGGTGCGGCAATCCCGCCCAGGCCGTAAATCAGCATATTTCGTTTCAGCAGCTTCCCGGCGGGCAGTTCGCGGTATTTCACGCCTTTGAGTGCCAGCGGAATAAGGGCGATAATAATCAGCGCGTTATAAATAATCGCTGAGAGCATGGCGCTTGTGGAGCTGGTCAGTCCCATGAAATTCAGGGCGGTAAGCTGCGGGTAAATCCCAAGGAACAGTACCGGGATGATGGCAAAATATTTGGCCACATCATTGGCCACGCTGAAGGTGGTCAACGAACCCCTTGTCATCAGGAGCTGCTTGCCGATGCGTACGATGTCGATGAGCTTGGTGGGACTGGAATCCAGATCCACCATGTTGCCCGCTTCTTTCGCCGCCTGGGTGCCCGTGTTCATGGCGACGGCCACATCCGCCTGCGCCAGCGCCGGAGCATCGTTGGTGCCGTCGCCCGTCATGGCAACCAAATGTCCTTTATCCTGATAATCGCGAATGAGCGTCAGTTTGGCTTCCGGGGTAGCCTCCGCCAAAAAATCGTCTACACCCGCTTCCGCGGCGATAGCCGCTGCCGTCATCGGATTATCGCCGGTAATCATAATGGTCTTGATGCCCATCCTTCGCAAATCTTCAAAGCGTTCCTTCACGCCGTTTTTTACAATGTCCTTCAAGTAGACAACGCCCAGCACCTGATTGTTTTTTGCCACCACAAGGGGAGTTCCCCCTTCTCCGGCGACGCGCTTTACAATTTGCCCGCATTCCTCCGGGTATTCTCCGCCTTTTCCCAACACATACGCTTTTACGGCGTCGGCGGCGCCCTTTCGGATTATATTGCCCTGGTAATCGATGCCGCTCATTCTCGTTTTAGCTGTGAATTCCACAAAGGTTGCGTTGAGCCTGGAAAGCTCTCTGCCCGTATTCCGAACTTCTCCTTTGCCAAAACTACAATACTTCTTCCTTCGGCGGTTTCATCGGCAAGGGAAGAAAGTTGAGCGGCATCCGCCAGTTCCTGTTCCGTCACACCGCCGACCGGTAAAAATTCGCTGGCCTGGCGGTTTCCCAGGGTAATGGTTCCGGTCTTGTCCAGCAGGAGTACATCCACGTCCCCCGCCGCCTCGATGGCGCGCCCGCTCATCGCCAGCACATTAGCCTGATTTAAGCGGCTCATGCCCGCAATGCCGATGGAGGAAAGCAAGGCCCCGATAGTCGTGGGGGCGAGGCATACCAGCAGGGCAATGGCATTGGTCATGGAAATGGCCGAGCCCGCTCCCGCCCGGCTGCTTGCAAAAGCGGAGAAGGGGAGCAGGGTCGCCGAGACCACAAGGAAGATGATGGTAAGCGTCACCAGCAGGATTTGCAGGGCGATCTCATTAGGGGTCTTTTTTCTGGACGCGCCTTCCACCATGGCAATCATTTTATCGAGAAAGCTTTCTCCGGCTTCCGCCGTCACTTCAATAATCAGCC
>NZ_CEVWNY010000082.1:0-13540 GCF_982384815.1 Desulfitobacterium sp.
CGAGGGAAGGTTGTTTCATTGTTACACCCCCTGAAATACATATGGTTTTCTTTTCACGCGGCATTTTTCCGCAACTAAGACACTTTTTAACTTATCTACTGCCAGTGGAATTTCATCATTCACGATTACATAATCGTACTCAGAAACATATTCCAATTCATGGGCAGCAGTTTCTAAGCGCTTTTGAATGACTTCCGCTGATTCGGTTCCTCGTTTATGAATACGCTGAGATAGTTCATCCATGGAGGGAGGAACCACAAATATGAATACCCCTTGGGGAAAGCGTTTTTTGACTTGTAAAGCCCCTTGAATTTCAATCTCCGGAATGACATCATTCCCCGCCTGAATGGCTTGTTCCACTGCAAACTGAGGCGTTCCGTAATAGTTTCCGCAAAACTCTGCCCACTCCAGAAGCTGATCCTGCTCGATCATGGCATGAAATTCTTCCCGGCTGCGGAAATAATAATGCAATCCATCCACTTCACCCGGTCGAGGCTGCCGGGTCGTGGCTGACACGGAGTATTTTACCTGGGGCATCTGCCTTAAAAGCTCCTGGCAGAGGGTTCCTTTTCCTGCCCCGGAAGGACCGGATAGAACAATCAATAATCCATGATTCTGTTCCACGATGTACCCCCTTAATCTGCGGGGTCTTCAGTGTTATTGCTGGCTTCTTTTGCGGAAAGACGATGGGCTACAGTTTCCGGCTGAACTGCAGAAAGAATCACATGATGACTATCACAAATAATCACAGCCCTAGTTCTACGGCCATAAGTAGCATCGATCAGCATCCCAGCATCCCGTGCTTCTTGAATAATCCGCTTGATAGGTGCCGATTCCGGGCTGACAATGGAGATAATCCGATTAGCGGATACAATATTGCCAAACCCGATGTTAATCAATTTGATGTCCAAAACTTAACCCTCCAATTATTCTAGATTTTGAACCTGTTCTCTGATCTTCTCTAATTCACTTTTCATCTGAACAACATGCTGGGTAATATTTAAGTTATTAGCCTTCGAGCCAATGGTATTGATCTCTCGATTCATCTCTTGAACCAGAAAATCAAGCTTGCGCCCGATGGGTTCAGAACTTTTCAGAGCTTCCCGACATTGATCAAGATGGCTTTGTAAGCGGACTAACTCTTCGGTAATAGAAACTCGATCGGCAAAGAAAGCCACTTCATTGGCAAGGCGAGCTTCATCTAAAATTGCCTTATCCCCTAAGAGAATCTCGATTCTTTCCTGTAAGCGGCTCTGGTAATCGCCGACTATACTTTCGGAAAATCCGGCAACTTCTTCCTTAGCCGACTCAATAATATGTAGTCGCTGCCAAAGATCGACCCCTAGTCGTTCTCCCTCCACCTGACGCATAGACATAAATCCTGCCAACGCCTGGGCTACGGCAAGGCTTAAAGGCTCCCAGATTAATTCCGGATCGATTTCTGCTTCTTCCACAGAAAACACCTCAGGCAAGGCTGCTAAACGATAAATATCGGTTTCATAAGGCGTATTTAGAGCTTTAGCAAGCTCCTTCAAAGTCTTATCATACGATAGTGCTAAATCTTTGTCAACCTTCACCAATCTCTTTTTTTCTTCCGTTTCCTTAACATTAACAAAGATATCAATCCGGCCCCGGTGGATTTTTTCTTGGAGGATTTTACGAATTCGTTCTTCTAAACTATTCAAATGTCGTGGCATCCGTACCGCCGTTTCAAAAAAACGATTGTTCACTGCTTTCAGTTCAATAGTAAATTGGTAGCCATTACCGGAGGCTTCCCCCCGGCCAAACCCCGTCATGCTATTTGCCATATTTTAAGCCCAGCTTTCTTTATAATCTTTAATTGGCAAAGTTCTCCCTAACTTTACCATTTAAAACATTATACCATAGCATTAAATAAAACGCAGATACAGAATAATCCAAGGTAGTCTTAACAGGCAATATTCCCACTAATCAAACTATTGGAATAATTATGGTAATGATGTAAAATACTCCTAAGGTCAGAATTATGATTCTGTATGAAAGCGGGGGGATTTAGATGCGTTTACAAGGTAAGGTAGCCATCGTTACCGGTGGTGCCCGTGGCATGGGTGCCGCACATGTCCGCAGATTTGTAAGTGAGGGTGCAAAAGTAGTTTTTACTGATCTTAATGAAGAAGCAGGTAATACATTAGCTAATGAATTAGGAGAAAATGCAAAGTTCATCAGACAAGATGTTACCAAGGCCGCAGACTGGGAAACAGTTGTTGCTGAGGCAGAAAAAACATATGGTCCTATCCAAATTTTAGTCAACAATGCCGGTATCAGTCTAAATATACCCCTATTGACAATGTCCGAGGCTGAATATCGGAAAATCGTGGACATTAACCAAGTTTCTGTTTTTCTAGGCATGAAGGCAGTTGTTCCTTCCATGCAAAAAGCTGGTGGCGGTTCCATTGTGAACATATCCTCGATTAACGGGTTAGTCGGCGGTGCTGTAGGTTATACCGACACGAAATTCGCAGTGCGGGGAATGACAAAGGCCGCCGCTCTTCAGCTGGCAGGGCTAGGAATCAGGGTAAATTCGGTGCATCCCGGCGTTATTGAAACGCCAATGGTTACTGAAGGTGATTCATACGAAATCATCAAGGAGTTTGCCAAGCATATTCCGGTTCAACGCATGGCCCAGCCTGAAGAAGTTACGAACCTAGTTTTGTATCTCGCCTCAGACGAAGCAAGTTACTCAACCGGCTCTGAATTTGTCATTGATGGCGGACTAACAGCAATGTAGAGAAAATGGACTGCTCCTTTTGGTAGAAGCAGTCCATTACTTTATTAACCCTTAAGTCTTACTTCTTCAATCCAGTGCTGGGCATTATCCTTACTAAGATCCCATATATTAACAAGCATTTTCTTCGTCATCCTTAACTACTCCTTCCAGAGTTAAGGCAAAGACTTTTTTTAGCTATTTGTTAGACGATTAACTAATTCAATGATCTTAAGATAATAACTGGATATCCTCTAGTAATGCCCCTTTAAAAACGTAAGCTGCCGGACCAGTCATATAGACCCGATTATCCTCTCCCCACTCGATCAAGAGATCTCCACCGGGTAAGTGGACCGTCACTTTCCGCTCTGTCTTGCCGTTAAGAACCGCAGCCACTGCAGTCGCACAGGCTCCCGTACCACAAGCTAAGGTTGGGCCTGCCCCCCGCTCCCAGACCTTCATGGTCAACTCATCTCGACTATTTACTATGACGAATTCCACATTGGTCTTGCGGGGAAAGAGAGGATGCTTTTCGATAGCGGGACCCAGATGTTCAAAATCAAGCTTCGCGTAGTCATCCACAAAAATTACGCAGTGAGGATTACCCATAGACACTGCCGTAAACTCAAATTCCTTCCCTTCCACCAGAAGCTTCGCACCCACCACAGGCTCCTCCTGAGCCAATACCGGAATCAGCGCAGGCTTTAGAATGGGTTCGCCCATGTCCACCCGAATGCCGGTGACCTTATCTCCTTCTAGGGAAAGCTGCAAAGTAAGTATACCTGCTAAAGTCTCTACTTGAAGCGGATTCCTTTGCACATAGCCCTGATCATAGACATAGCGTGCAAAACAACGAATACCGTTGCCGCACATTTCCGGCTCTGAGCCATCTAAATTAAAAATCCGCATTCTGGCATCAGCCTTTTCCGAAGGAAGAACGACAATTAGTCCGTCCCCCCCAACCCCAAATTGGCGATGACAAAGTTTACGGGCCAGTTCGGGGTAGTCATAATTATTTTGGGTGTCTTGGCCTTTAAAATGATCAAGAAATACAAAATCGTTCCCGAGGCCATGCATTTTTATAATTTCCATGTATTTATCAACTCCTATCCGCATCCCAACAGCTTCTATTCGGGTCAGGATACTTCACCTGGTTCGGTATGACATGTGGTATCATCCTGAGCTTAAGCGAAGGATCTTTTTTAGGGAAGGAAAAGGGATGTGAAAAGATCCGGAACTAGATAATATGCCATAATTGTAATTAAAGCAAAGATAAGAGCCAGTTTAAAGATCTTTTTTACAACTAAGGTTATGGTGAAAATTGCTAAGAGACCAACAACGATATAGGTAATCGCATCAAGATTGCCTTCTAAAATATTTCCTATGAATAACTCAAGCATAATAACCCTCCTCTTGCCTTCCCTAGTTTATGCCGAAGATAGTGAAAATAGCTATCTCTGTTTGTTTTCTTCTAGGTATTCTGCATTTCTGCATAAAATCCTTTTTTGTCTCTTCTGTAGGATAACCCGGCTTCGCCAGGTCGGCACCGCCTTCGCACTTGCTGCTTTAGCGAAAGCGAAGTCGCCGGTTGTCCTTATGCGCCGTGAAGTTACTTTCTGAATAGCCAAAAAGTCCAGGTAGAGAAAAACTCTACCCGGACTCTCAGATATTTTAATGGGATTTCACTTGCCGCCAACCATGATTTCTTTACCCCGCCATGCATTCCGTACTAAACGATAGAGACCGATCAAAATGGAGGGACCACCGGCTACCAGGAGAATCAATCCCCATTGCCAACCTACTAAGGCAGTGGTCTTAAAGATCGCTTGCAGTGGCGGGATGTAAATCACACTAAGCTGCATAAGGGTTGAGCCGATGACCGCCGCCACCAGATAGGGGTTGGAGAAAATCCCCACCTCAAAGATTCCCCTGGTCTCCGATTTGCAGTCGAAAACATGGAAAAGCTGAGAAAAAACTAGGGTTGTAAAGGCCATGGTCCGTGCCGCCAGCATATTAACCCCCAGGAATAGGGCAATTACAAAAACAAGAAGGGTTCCTAAACCAATCATCGTACCCCGAATAAGAATTTTGCGGCCGAGTCCTCGGGCAAAGATACTTTCTCCCGGGTCCCTGGGTTTACGGTTCATTATATCCTTATCCATACCATCAACACCAAGGGCCATAGCCGGCAAACCATCTGTCACCAGATTGACCCAGAGAATTTGAATGGCCAGTAAGGGCAAAGGTAATCCTACCAGAGCGGCTAAGAACATCACCAGCACTTCCCCAATATTGCAGGAAAGCAGATAGCGAATGAATTTACGGATATTATCATAGATTCCCCGGCCCTCTTCCACAGCCGCGACAATGGTGGCAAAATTATCGTCCGCCAACACCATGGCCGAGGCTTCTTTGGTCACATCGGTGCCGGTTTTGCCCATGGAAACGCCGATATCCGCTTCTTTCACAGCCGGCGCATCATTCACTCCATCTCCGGTCATGGCTACTACTTGACCATTCTTCTTGAGGGCCCGGACAATCCGCAGCTTATCCTTAGGCGTAACACGAGCATAGACGGAGACATCCATGACTTCCTGTTCTAATTCCTCATCAGTCATTTGATCTAAATCAGCTCCGGTCAGGACCCCTCCGGAATTGCCGGTCAGGATACCTAATTCATGGGCCACAGCCTCCGCCGTTAAACGGTGGTCCCCGGTAATCATCACCGGCTTAATTCCAGCCTTGCGACAGACCTTGATGGCTTTGGCGGCGCTGGCACGAGGAGGATCAATCATCCCCATTAAGCCCACAAATACCAGACTTTCTTCCACCCGCTCATCAATCCGGTCACTTTCCTGCAGAGGTTTCTCCGCTAATGCCAATACCCGTAAGGCTTTTCTGGCCATTTCATCATTAGCTTTGAGAATAGCCCTTTTACGAATTTCACTTAATTCCACAACTCCATCTGAGGTCAGCTCACTTTTGCATCGCTTTAAGATTTCATCAGGGGCTCCCTTGAGATAAGCATTCCTTACTCGTTTCCCTTTATAGATAACACTCATGCGTTTGCGGTCCGAGTCAAAGGGAATTTCCCCAACCCTTTCTTCTTTGCGCTCTAAAGTTTCCCTCCAGATCCCTGCCTTAGCGGCAGCTACCAGTAAGGCCCCCTCGGTAGGGTCACCTTCGATTCCCCAAGGGGAATCCTTACCGGCAGATCGGAACATTCCCGCTACTTGAACACCCTTGCGGGTTAGGGAGGAATTATTGCATAAGGCGGCGATCTTCAAAGCGGTTTCCAGGGGACCTTTTTCCTTAATCGGATTAACCCCATGAAATTCTCCTTTAGGATCATAACCCTGCCCCGTCACCGAAATCATTCGACGATCGGTATAGATCTGGCGGACAGTCATTTCGTTTTGGGTGAGGGTTCCAGTTTTATCTGAGCAGATCACTGTGGCACAACCAAGTGTTTCCACAGCCGGTAGCTTGCGGATGATAGCTTTACGTTTGACCATCCGTTGTACCCCAATAGCCAGGGCCACTGTGACAATGGCCGGTAGCCCTTCGGGAATGGCGGCTACTGCTAAAGAGACCCCCGCCAGGAACATCTTATAGAAACCCTCGCCCCGGAGAACCCCGGTTAAAACTACAATTCCACAGACCACAATGCTAATAATAACCAAATATTTTCCCAATTGCGCTAAGCGTTTTTGCAAGGGAGTCTCTTCTTCTTCCACGCTCTGGATCATTCCTGCAATAACACCCATTTCCGTATCCATACCTGTGGCAACCACCACACCGGCGCCACGACCATTAACTAAGGATGTACCCATATAACCCATATTGACCCGGTCGGCCATAGGAGTCAACTCATCTGTCAAAGGTCCCACCCGTTTAGGTACCGGATGAGATTCTCCTGTCAAAGCGGACTCTTCTACTTCTACATTGACAGCTTGAATCCAACGAATATCAGCGGGAATCCGATCCCCTGCCTCCAAAAGGACGATATCCCCGGGAACCAGTTCCGCAGCAGGGATTCTTGTCTCCATACCGTCACGTAATACACGAGCCTCAGGTGCAGTTAAGGTTTTTAGAGATTCAATAGAGCGTTCTGCGCGAAATTCCTGAATAAAACCTAAAATAGCATTAAGCACCAGAATGGCCATGATGGTCACTGCATCGGCAATTTCACCCAAAAGTGCCGAAACGATCGTTGCCGCCAAAAGAACCAGTACCATAAAATCTTTAAACTGACCGAGAAACAGAAAAACGGGATGCACCCCTTTTTTGGTCTCAAGGATATTTTTCCCGACCTCACTCAGCCGATGATTGACCTCCTTGAGACTTAACCCTTTACCGGGATGCACCCCCAAGGCCTTAACCACATCGAGCCAAGGCAAAACATGCCACGCTTGCTGCCGCATTTCTTTATCGTCCTCCTTTGGACTCCTGTCCAACCTTTTTGTACATGCTTATTCAGGAGGAGAAGGAAAAATACCCAAGTTTTGTGTTATACTATGGACAATCCAAAAATCATTTTCAGGACGAGAGGAGATTACCCATGGCCCTAGACGGCATTACCATATATCATCTGGTTAAAGAGTTAGCCCCTCAGCTGACAGGTGCCCGCATCGATAAAGTTAACCAACCGGAGAAGGAAGAGATTCATCTTCTTCTCCGCAACCATGGCCGGTCCTCCCGACTGCTCTTGAACATTTCCGCTACCGGAGCCCGCCTTCATCTTTCCCAGAAGAATAAGCAGAATCCTCCCTCACCTCCCATGTTTTGCATGATCCTGCGTAAGCATATTGAAGGAGGTAAAATACTCAGTATTGAACAACTGGGTTTGGAACGGATTATAGTTTTATCCATCCAAAACTATAACGAATATGGTGATTTGGCTACCTTGCACCTCTACCTGGAGATCATGGGCAAGCATAGTAATCTTATCCTTGTTAACCCTCAAAACGACGTTATCCTTGACGGATTAAAGCGCTATTCCCATGCCTTGAGCCGTCATCGCGAAGTTTTGCCGGGACGGAGTTATTTGACTCCACCTTCCCAAGGTAAAGTTGACCCTCTTATCGAAGAGGAGGAATGGCGAAAAATTCTTTTCCAGGAAGGGCTTAATGAAAAAGTTATAGACCTGCTGGTTAAACATTTTGCCGGAATCAGCCCCGAGCTGGCCCGGGAAATCGTGACCCGGGCAGGTCTAGAGCAAAATATCGCCCTTGACCAATGTGGAGATATTGACTTATCCCGGATCTTCCAAGCCTACACCGGCTTAGCTAACCCTGACCATACCCCTTCCTTGGAACCCACTCTTTATTACCAAAAGGGGACTAATCCCACCCGTCCTAATGCTTTGCCAACGGCTTTTACCTTTTTGCCCTTTCAACAATATCAGGGGCTACCTTCACAGGGCTTTTCTTCCCTCGACGAGGCCGTAGCAAGCTTTTACCAGATCAAAGCTTCCAATAACAACTTAGAGGCTAAACGAGGTTCCCTGCGAAAGGTGCTTCAAGAACAACTGCAACATCTTAACAAGAAAAATGGCATTTACGAAGAAACAATCGCCAATGCCGGCAAGGGATTAAAATACCAACGCTGGGGCGAACTGCTCACCGCCAACCTCTATCGCCTGGAACTGGGAATGAAGGAAATTACGGTAGAGGATTATAACGAAGAAACCCTGCCCCAACTGACCATCCCCTTAGAACCGCAATTGACAGGCATTGAAAACTCCCAACGTTATTACCGCCTTTACAATAAAGCGAAGGCCACTATCCAAAAGACCACCCCCCTCAAAGAAATGGTTGAGGCCGAGATCGCTTATTTAAACTCCGTGCTTTTAAGCTTAGAACAGGCCAACTCTCCCGCAGAGCTGGACGAGGTGCATAAGGAGCTCATCGACGAAGGCTATTTATCCGGAAAACATCACAGTAAAGCCGACCCGGAAAGCAATAAGAATTCCCGCAAAAATATGAAAAACGGCAAGAGCCTTAAAAATAACAAGAGGGGACAAGGTGCTAAAGAAACCAAAGGTAATAAAAACAAACCCGAGTCTCCCCAACCAAAAATCTATCTTTCCAGCCAAAACCGACCCATTCTCGTGGGCAAAAACAATCGTCAAAATGATTGGCTTACTCTTAAAAAAGGCCGTCCCCAGGACCTTTGGCTCCACACCAAAAACATTCCCGGCTCCCACGTTTTAATTCCTCTGGAAGAGGGAGAAGAATTCCCCGATGATGCTACTTTAGAGGAGGCTGCAGCTCTGGCCATTCATTTCAGCCAAGCTAAAGGCTCCACTTTAGTTCCGGTGGATTATACCCATGTTAAAAACATTAAAAAGCCCAATGCCGCCAAACCAGGAATGGTAGTTTACGATACTAATTGGACCCTCTATTTAACCCCCCAAGAAGAAATCCTCGAACGCTTACTGGCCAGCGAAGTAGAAGAGGTATAAGGATAAAGAAAACCCGGCTTCGCCGAGCTTTAGCGAAAGCGAAGTCGCTGGTTGCCCCTTATGCGCCCGCAGACTTATACTTTCCGACTAGCCAAAAAAGAACAGGCCCTGCTAATCTAATTAGTTAGAAAGGCCTGTTCTTTTTTTATAATGCCGACTTTAAACCCCAATTAAGGACAATTGCTAGCGCTATGGCATAAACGACCATCTGAACCACAATCAGGGTAATGTTATTTCGAAACCTCGAATCCACCATTAGATCACTCCTTGTAACCCCAAATATAATCATAGCTCATCCGCCCGATATTTATCACTAATTCCATTTATGTTGCTGGATTGATAAGGAAATTATTTTCCCACCTGCTTCTCAGCTCCCCGCTTTATCTCTCTCGATTCTTTCTAATTCAAGGGGATGCTCTTCTTCCATCTCTGTCCGGGTCATGGTCCCAGTATACCAGACGCTGCTCATAGGAAAGAGCTTCGCATTAAAGTGGACGTTATAGAAGTGCCAAATAACAATGGCACTAATTGCCAGAATTGCTTCATCCGTATGAGCAAAACGAGATGAGTCGATTACCCAACGTGGCAAAAGTTGGGTAAAGTACTGCGGATACCACATCAATAGACCTGAACCGGCCATAATAAACATTCCCCAAAACACTGCCCAATAATCGAATTTCTCTTTATAGGAGTAGCGGTCAAAACGAGGAGGATCCTTTCTCAATCCTAAAAAATATGCCAGATTATGAAATAGATCTTTGAAGTCTTTAACGGTTGGGATTATTGCCCAGGATTTCTGCTTGCCCCTTAAAGGAGCAAATACCAGATAGATAAGATGGTAAACACTGGCATAGATCATAAGCACAGCTCCCAGCAAATGGACATAGAAAAGGTTTTCAAAACCACCAAACATCGCCACAATTCCTTGGGAAATATTGCTTTGCTCAAATTTTATTGGTAGTCCGGTTATGGTCAAAACTAGAAAGCTTGAAAACATACCAATATGCTGCAAACGTTGATGAATATCAAACCGCTTATAAAGTTGTTCTTTTCCCATCTAAATCACCTCTTCTTGCGGTTTTGCAGTATGACCCGTAATTCTCTGTATAGCTGCATTTCCATATGAATAACCAGTAAAGTCATAACAGTTATGGTCAACCAAACGAAAAATTTGGCAGTATAATACATGGGTTTTCCCGGTCCCATGGCAGTTAACTGAAAATGCTCTGTTCCCTGGGCAAAACCCGGTGAGGGATTGCCGTGACAGTTGGCACAGGTCTGAGGGATATTTGCCTTGGCTACTTGGGAGTTCGGGTGATCTTGGCTTAAAACCCTATGAGAACTATGACAGTCCACACAGCTTGCGGATTTTTGACTTCTTAAGTGAACAGCTTTACCGTGAAAACTTTCTTTATAGCTTTCCGTTACCGTCCCGGTATGACAGGTACTACATAGGGCAACGCTCTCCTTCTTATCTACAGCTACCCCTTGCGGATGGGGATAGGCGGTTACATCCCGGTGACAACTTGTACAACTTATGGAGCTATGTACGGAACTTTTAAGTTCACTTGCCACATTGCCGTGACACTGATTACAATTGACTTGGGCTAATACCACTGTACCGTTAAACAGTAATGTTAGGACAAAGAAAAGTGAAAAGGTTAGCCCTTTCCAAAATCTCTGTTCTATCTTTGTCATATACCCCACCTCGTATTCTTTATTTTAAGCCTGAAAGGGGTTATCCCCTCGGGGGCACATCTAGCCTAAATCAATACTTATTGTGTCACAATATATCCGGCTGTATGCACTTAAGATAAACTTCAGTAAAATCTAAACTCCAACTGAACTTTCTTTTTTACGCGAATAAAAAGCATAGCCCTTTTGACTATGCTTAAAATCCTTGTTCTTACCCTTAAACTATTTTGGAATCTAATGCTATTTTGGAATTATAATGCTTTTACCTTGTTGTCGATGATATTCTTATTTTTTCACTATTTTCCGTTAGTTCCTTATGGATTTCTCCTTGACTGCTTGCCAAGTCATTTCCTGCTTAGCGGAGATTTTTTCAACTTCTGATTTCAATTCTTTTATGTCAGTCCTCAAAGCTCTTTCTAACCCGTTCATGTCGGCTCTCAAGGCTCTTTCATTGCTATAAGCCTATCCAGGATCAACTCTGGATGATCCATTCCTTATCCCTCCGGAACTTATGTTAGCACAGAGGAGGATATAATTAAAGACTGAAAATTCAAATCGAGAGCCAATTAACTTAAGTGCACAGTCCGGCTTCCTGGTTTAATAGCCGTAGTGCCTTGGGCACATAAGGGACAAGTTTCTGCCTCGAAAGTCTCGATCTCTATCTCCAGCAAAGAGGCTAAGGGCAACCCAAAATCAGCCTTTCCTTCGCTGCGATTCACTAAAACCCCTACTCCTACCGGTTCCGCACCATAAGATTTAACCACCTCAAGTACCTCCCGAACCGAACCGCCGGTGGTAATCACATCTTCTACCACCAGTACTTTCTGACCCGGTTGAAGTTCAAAACCCCGCCGTAACTTCATTTCCCCATTTTCCCGTTCCGTAAATAAGGCTCTGGTTCCTAAGGCCTTACCTACCTCATGGGCAACCAATATTCCTCCCATTGCCGGTCCAACGACCAACTCAACCCCTTGATCGCGAAAAAACTCGGCTAGGGCCTCTCCCAACCGGGCTGCATGATGAGGATATTGTAAGACCTTTGCACATTGCATATATTGACCACTATGTTTACCGGAAGTGAGGAGGAAATGCCCTTCCAATAATGCTCCACTTTCCTTAAAAATACCTAAAACCTTTTCAGGGGATAGGGATTTATTAGCTGCTGTCATATTATCTTTAACTCCCTTCAAATTTTTTCTATTTTCAACCCTACGCCTTTTACTAACCGAAGTCTCCTTCTCAGGAAATAGCTCCTTCGCAAATGCTCAGGAAAAATCCCGCACTATACTAAACTAATCCCAAAGCCGCTCAAGTGCCTGCCGTGGATCGGTAGCCTTGGTGATTGGTCTCCCCACCACCAGGTAGGAACTGCCTGCTTCAAGGGCTTCATTAGGGGTAAAAACCCTGGCTTGATCGTGAGTTGCACTGCCTTTAGGGCGTATTCCCGGTGTAATAACTAGGAAATCCGACCCCAGATGTTCACGAAGGATGGCACTTTCTTGAGCTGAAGCCACCACTCCGTCCAAACCCGCCTTCTGACCTAACCGGGCTAAGGCCAGGACCTGATCCGGCAAGGATCTACCTACACCCAGATCTTTTTGAAGCTTCTCTTCATCTAGGCTGGTTAAAACCGTGATGCCAACAACCTTCATCCGCTCTTCGGTATTCCTTTGTTTCTTAACTTCATGAGTAGCTTGAACCGCCCGAGCCATCATTTCATAGCCGCCGCTGCAATGAATGGTGAGCATATCCGCCCCATAACCGGCCAAGACCCGGACTGCACTCTCCACCGTATTGGGGATATCATGGAGTTTTAAATCTAAGAAGACCGAAAATCCTTTATCCTTTAACTCTTTGATAATGCTTGCCCCCGTTGCATTATATAGCTCCATACCCACCTTCAGCCAGCAGCCGCTACCTTGAAGCTGATTTGCTAAAGCCAAGGCTTTTTCCCTGCTGTCAACATCCATGGCCACCATGACTTGCGAATTTTTTGCATGGTTATTTGTTTTAGTTTCCATACTCTTTTATTCCTTTCTATAGCTTCGAATACTAACTCGTATTGCTCACTAAAGATCCTTCAGTCATTCTTACCTCAGAACGACACCCTACCCAAAGCCTGTAACTCTAAGCATGGCGAAGTATCTTGCTCTCGCCGGGGCCATCCCGCAAACCGGCATGAAAGCCTCATTAGCCAAAGAACTTCGGTCTTAATGAGCTAAACCGACAATATCCCTAACCGAGGTAAAGCCATGGCGTTGGAAGTAGGCCGTGATCCCCTCCACAACCTCCAAAGGAGCCAAGGGATTGACAAAATTTCCGGTGCCGATGGATACTGCCGATGCACCGGCAAGCATGAATTCTACTGCATCCTGCCAAGTGAGGATTCCACCCATCCCTATGATGGGGACGTTTACAGCTTGGGCAACCTGCCATACCATCCGCACTGCCACGGGGCGGATAGCCGGCCCGGAAAGCCCGCCGACTTTATTGGCCAAAATCGGCTGCCGCTTTTCAATATCAATACTCATACCCAGCAAGGTGTTGATCATGGAAATAATATCCGCACCGCCCCGCTCCACCGCTTTGGCCATTTCGACAATATCCGTGACATTAGGGGATAATTTGGCAATCAC
>NZ_CEVWNY010000083.1:0-13452 GCF_982384815.1 Desulfitobacterium sp.
TCTAATTATTGGATAACTTTATAGACTCACGTCCATCCTATGCTCAAGGAGGAGGTCTGCTATGAATACTGAAAAACCCGCAATAGAAATCGCCACTTTTGCCGGAGGCTGCTTTTGGTGCATAGAAGCCGCTTTTAGTAAAGTGAAGGGTGTGATGGCAGTTCAATCCGGCTATACCGGTGGACATGTCGAGAATCCAACCTATAATGAGGTATGCTCCCATACAACCGGACATTTGGAAGCCATCCAAATTAAATTTGATCCAAGCCAAATCACTTATAAAAAACTAGTTGATCTTTTTTGGCAACAGATTGATCCTACCGATCCGGGTGGGCAATTCCATGATCGAGGCGAATCCTATCAAACGGCCATCTTTTATCATAGTGAAGAACAGCGCCGTATTGCTGAAGAATCTAAAAAAGCACTTGAAGAGAGCAAACGATTCAATAAACCTATTGCCACACGCCTTCTCCCTGCAGCTCAATTTTATCCTGCAGAAGATTACCACCAAGGTTACCATAGAAAGAATGCTTTTCGTTATGAGCTTTATCGCCAAGGTTCCGGTCGCGATGCGTTTATAAAAAGCCATTGGCCTAAAGATAACGACCTTTTAAAACAACGCTTGACGCCAATGCAATTTCACGTTACTCAGGAAAATGGAACTGAACCGCCCTTCCAAAATGAGTTTTGGGATAACAAACATGAGGGAATTTATGTGGATATTGTTTCTGGCGAGCCCCTTTTTAGCTCCAAGGACAAGTTTGATAGTGGTTGCGGCTGGCCTAGTTTTACCAAGCCGATATTAAAAGGCAACATCACCGAAAAGCCTGACCTAAGCCATAACATGACCCGGACAGAGGTTCGCAGCCGTAGTTCCGACTCTCATTTGGGGCATGTGTTTGACGATGGACCTGGCCCGGAAGGGCTGCGTTATTGCATTAATTCAGCTGCCCTGCGCTTTATTCCAAAGGAAGATCTGGAGCGCGAGGGATACGGAGATTTTCTACTATTATTTAACTAATCGGCATCAATCGTATGATCCTATACCGAAAAGCGAAAGAGCTGAATATCTACATACCCTAAAACTTCATACTTATAGTTAAAAGCGTCTTCCCCTTTACGGGAAATGACGCTTTTATTTTAGTTCAGCTCTATTTGCTGATTTACAACTAAGCGAGCATCCGGCTTACTTATGGTTATGGTAATATTTTTGCTGGTCTTCCACAATTCATCCTCTGGGTCAATGCCAAAGCCTATAGTAATTCCATCCTGCCCATAATAACTTCCACCACCCTTTACCTCAAGTATATCTCCGTTTTCATTGGTGATTTTAAGTCCTGAAGCAAAGTTGTTGTAGCGATCATCAAATAAAAGTTCATCCGACTTTGCAACATAGGGTTCCTTCTTCCGGATCTTTTCTGCAGGTTCCACAATCTCCAGTTCAATCCAATTTTCCGGATCAATAATCCCCAATCTGACCGTACTATCGTAGAAGGATACTGCCGCATCCTGTCCCTCAGGAACTTTGTTCCGTCCCTCTTTGCCTACATAAAGTGACCAATCCACAGGAAAATTTAATACATCGGAAGTTTTGAATTGGATAGCTCTAATATCCAATGATACTTTACTGGGCCATTGGTTTAATGGTTGAGCATAGAAGGTAAATTTGAAGGAGTTGGGAGTATCACCAGGAACAATGGATTCATAACTAAGTCCTGCCGATTGCTCACCGGACCTAATAAACCCTTCAAGGTGATTAAAAGTTTCTCCTTCCAGTAGCTTTACCTCCCCATACAGTAAGGTTTTGGAGGACTTTACCTCCATACCCGTTAAGTGGAGGCTTCTCCCCTTCCATTCATAGCTCTTATCAAGGGGTACCATTTCCGAGGACTCCCTGAGAAATTCATCAGAGAGAGGGAGTTGAACTGAAATTTCACCCTCGATGGTATCAACAGGTCCAGGCTTTCGAGAACCTTCAGGGATTATCCAGTTTGAAACTGTTAAGGTAAGCTCCTGTGCCGGAACCGGGGTATTGTATCCCATAAAAACCATGATCTGATGATATCCCTCCGCAGATATACCTCCCCACCTTTTACTTAAAGGCTCCATAGAGGAATTGTTTCTCATATATTCTTCAGGGGGCACATCAATAGCCCTCCGAGAGGCCATCAAATAGTTTTTGCTCGGTTCCTTTACCGTATAAAGCACATAGGTATAAGACGGGGTATACCATACCTTTTCAAAAGTTACTACGGCATCTGTGCCAGGAATAACCTCTGATATATTAATATCCACAATTTGTCCTGCCCTTTCAGCCCTCTGCCACCCTGGGACAACGCTATTGGCAAAATCCTCAGCTGAATTCACTTTAACCGGCACTTCATTGTTAAAACTCCTACCATAAAAAAAGCTGCCTGCACTAGCAATAAGCATTATTATTAGAACCAAAATTCCTGCCACAAACATTCGCTTCCTAAGTTTAAGAAGAAACTTTTTAGCAGATTGAAATTTATCCTTCTCTTCGGCGGTAAATATATCTGCCCGAATATCAGGTACCAGGTCATCCATATCCAAGTATTTTTCCCTGCACTCAGGACATTTTTCCAGATGCCATTCGATGAAGTCCCTGGTTTCTTGTGATACAAGTTCGTCACCGTACAAAGGGATAAGATCCTCTGTGATCTTACAGTAATCAATCTTCACTTCCATTCCTCCCTTCCAACGTCCGCATAGATCTCTTTTAATTTCTGTTTCGCACGATAGAATGTTACCCGAACCCAATTCTCTGTCTTCCCCAATGTTTTCGCTATCTCCCCATAACTCAGTTCTTCATACTCCCTAAGAATTATCACCGTTCGATAGGTTTCCTGTAGGCTGTAAATGGCTTTTTTCATATTCAACCTTTGCTCTTTTTGGAGGAGCTGCTCCGCAGGATCTGTATCACTCTCTCCTGAGTTAAGAAGCTTCTCATCAATGAGGGTAAAGGCAATGTCCCGAGTATGCTCTTTACTAATCTTACTAAGATAAGTGTTGCGGGCAATAGCGAACAGCCATGTTTTTACCGAAGACTCTTTACGAAACTTTGGCAGTGCCTGTAAAGCGCGAAAGAACGTTTCCTGGGTTAATTCCTCTGCGAGGTCATAATCACCCGAAAGACGCAGGAGATAACCAAAAATCGGCTCCCTAAGTTCCAGATACATTTCAGTTAGGTTTCTCATCCAAGCATCACCCAGACACCGCCCTTCCCTGGCTTCTATAAACTTAGTAAGAAAATGCGGATGTTTATTACAAAAAAATAAAAAATATACAAAATGGCGATAAGCCTTAAAGGTTTAATCGCCGCTCATTTCAGTCCCTACATTAAAGGAATTGCAAGTAAAGAGCTTATGCTTAATAGCTAAAGTAATTCCCACATCATTATAAGCCATCCTTATGCGCTTATGCATAGTCTGAATAGTCCGAATATTCTATGTATTCTGACCACCCGCCCCTGTATTTTAACCATTCATATTATAAAACCATCCTTTTAAGCTGGAAACAATCTGTAATACATGTGCATGAGATAGAGTAAAAACTGAAGGAACGCATTATATAAAAGAACCACCCCTATGCATCGCTGCATAATTGGAAATTCAGCGTCGCCTAAACTTAAAGTAAGGAGGAATTGAATGACTCATTTAATGTATGAGAAAAGGAATTCAATTGCTAAGATTATCCTTAATCGCCCGGAAGCACTTAACGCCTTTTCATCGCCCATGATCAAATCCTGGTCGGAAGCATTGAAAGATGCCCAGGAGGACCCCAAAATTCGTGTCGTGATTGTGACTGCCGTAGGGAAAGCCTTCTGTTCCGGCGGAGATGTAAAGACGATGTTAGCAGGTAAAGGATTTATCGCTGAAGATGAAAAGGGTGAGTGTTGGGGACCAAAAGGCCTTGATCGCAAAAAATCGCTCACAAATTACATTCATAAAATTGCTCTCACCTTGGATTCTATGGATAAACCCGTTATATGCGCGATCAATGGCGCAGCAGTCGGAGCAGGCCTAGATATGGCTTTAATGTGCGACATTCGAATCGCAGCGGAAACAGCACAGCTATCTGCAGGGTATGTAAAAGTAGGTTTAGTCCCCGGAGATGGAGGCTGCTACTATATGCCTCGTCTAGTTGGGGCCGCCAAAGCATTAGAACTCTTATGGACAGCTGACTTTATATCCGCTCACGAGGCTGAACGTATAGGGCTTGTCAATAAGGTCGTTCCCCTAGATAAGCTGGAAGAAGCAACCTTAGAAATTGCGACTAGAATTGCCGATAGCCCCCCTGTCAGTGTACAAATGATCAAACGCGCAGTTTATTCCGGTTTACGTACTAATGACCTTAGAACCGCCTTAGATATGATTTCCTCACACATGGCAATCGTCACTGAAATGGCTGATCATATGGAAGGAGTCGCAGCTATAAGGGAGAAGCGCCCCCCCCGGTTTACTGGGGAATAAGAGAAAGTCGAATAAGGAGGAATTCATCAATGGACTTTAAATTTACCGAGGAACAAATCATGCTTCGTGAAACAGTAGCAAAATTCGTTGAGAAGGAGATAATCCCCACCTTAGATGAAGATCTAAAAAATCATACCTTCAGACCTGAAATAGTACGCAAAATGGGCAACGCCGGATTTTTAGGATGCGGAATACCAGAGGAATACGGAGGAAACGGACTTGGTATTTTGGAATCGGTCCTTATTGCAGAAGAGTTGGCCAAAGTAAACTCTTCCTGGCGGGTTCCCCTGAACATGCAAAACATCGGAACTGCTTTGACCGTCAATAATTATGGCACTCCTGAACAGAAAGAGCGTTTTATCCCTGACTGGGTAAGTGGAAATTCCCTGGGTTTCTTCGCGATCACAGAGCCTAACACAGGTTCAGATGTTGCAAGCATGAATACCACAGCGAAAGATAAAGGAGATTACTGGGAGCTTAACGGTCAGAAAATGTGGATATCCCAGGCAGCCTATGGAGATTGGGGCCTAGTTTATGCCTTTACAGACCGTGCTAAAAAATACAAAGGAATGACCTGCTTTATTGTCAACCTCAAAGAAACAGACGGAATTAGCGTACGGGATATCACAACCAAGATGGGACTGGCAAATGCCCCAACGGGTGAGATTTCCTTTGATAGTGCCAAAATCCCCAAGGACTCCGTCTTAGGAAATGTAGGGGAAGGCTTCAATATCTGTATGTGGCAGCTTAATAATACTCGAATCAGTTGCGCCGCAGGAGCACTCGGGGTTGCAGGTGCGGCCATAAATGCAGCTATTGCTTATGCTAACGAAAGAACTCAATTCGGGCAAAAAATTGCCTCTTTCCAGATGATTAAAGCTTCTATTGCCGAAATGGTCGCGGAACATGCCGCTGCCCAGCTCCTGGTTTACAGAGCCGCCTGGCTTAAGGACCAAAATCTACCCAATCAATATGAAACCTCAATCGCAAAATATGTGGCCAGCGAATCTGCCGTCCATTGTGCAAATGAAGCGATGAAAATTCTGGGTTCTTTCGGATACTCCTCTGAATACCCTGTAGAACGCTATCTCCGCGATGCTAAATCCTATCAAGTAGTGGAAGGCACTTCAAACATTCAGAAACTAATTATCTCCGGGGTAGCCCTGGGCGAAAGTAAAAACCGCTAAAATTAACCTGATTAAAGGTCCAAAGCAAACTAATAAGAAAGATGAAATGTATATAGATCATCTTAATATAGAGGGGTAGATGAGATTATTTTTAAAGGAGTGGGATTAATGAAAAAAATTGTTGCGCTAATCCTGACTACTATTCTAACTTTAACCTTAGCGGGTTGTAGCGGTAGTACCAACAGCGGTAGTTCTAATAACGGCAGTACCGGTAGCGGCGACTCAAGCAAGGTCGAGAAGATTAATATCGGCACAGGGACGACTGCCGGGGCTTATTATCCCATCGGAAATGCCCTCGCCAAAGTATGGAGTGATAAAGTACCCGGTATCAAAGCCTCCGCCCAATCGACAGATGCCAGTGCTAAAAATATAACACTTCTCCAACAAAAAGAATCACATATCGGTTTTACAATGGCAAATGTAGCCTTTTCTGCCTATGAAGGAAAAGATAGCTTTGAAGGCCGCGCTTATAAAGATCTCCGTGGCTTAAGCCAACTATATCCTAATGTCACCCAGATCGTAGTACGCAAGGACTCAGGAATTAATTCCATTGCAGATCTAAAAGGTAAGCGTTTTGTCCCCGGTGCAACCGGTAGCGGAACCCTCTTTAATTCCAAGGAAGTACTTGATGTCTATGGGCTTAACTTCTGGGATAAAGGTTCGAATAATGTCAATCCGGATTATGTCGGTTTTACCGAAGCAGCGGAATTAATAAAGAATAACCAGGCTGACGCCGCTAACTTCTCCGGTGCTATGCCTTTGGCAGCGATCATGGATATGGCAAATTCCACTAACATAAAAGTACTCTCTTTGGAACCGGAAATGATTCAGGAAATAATTAAAAGATATCCCTTCTACTATGAGTATACAATCCCTGCCGGAACCTATAAAGGGCAGAATGAAGAGATCAAAACTGTCGCCCTTGCGAATCTCCTCGTAACCCGTGCCGACCTAAGTGAAGATTTGGTCTATAAGCTGACCAAAGGAATGTATGAAAACCTTCCTGACCTGGTAATAACCCACTCCTCGGCTAAATACATTACCAAAGAAACCGGTCCCCAAGGGATGGGTACAATCCCCTTACACCCAGGTGCAGAAAAATACTTCAAGGAAGTAGGCGTTTTGAAGTAAGGAGGGGGCCCCATGAATAATGAAGAAAAATACAAGATAATAACTGCGGATCAAATCGCTTCAGAGGAAGTCGTTCAAGAGCTCCTTGAGAAATATGACAACGAGTCAAAATTCCGGAAATTCTCACCTAAAACAAAAATGGCTCTTCTCATTTCTACTGTTGCTATTCTGTGGTCCAGTTTCCAATTGTGGATTGCGGGATTCGGCACCCTCGAAGCGATCAAAATGCGTGCAGCGCACCTGACCTTTGTGCTCGTTTTGATCTTTCTCCTTTACCCCGCACGAAAAAAGAATATGAAATCTCTCCCTTCCCTTTTCGATTGGGGATTAATAATTATCAGCATCGCCATCGGAGTATATATATTTATCGCCAATGACCAACTTGCAGCGCGAGGTGGCCTCGCCATAACGAGGGATTACATCTTCGGTGCTTTAGCAATCCTGGTCGTCTTCGAAGGGGGACGAAGAGCTCTCGGCAAAGAGCTGCCGATTCTTGGTCTGTTATTTCTCTTGTATGCCTATTTAGGAGAATATATCCCCGGTTCCCTCGGTCATAGCGGTTTTTCAATAAGACGAATTATCGAGCATATGTATCTTGGTACTGAAGGCATTTTTGGCACAGCTTTAGGGGTATCTGCATCCTACATTTTCTTATTCGTACTTTTTGGTGCCTTTCTGGGTGAAACAGGCATGGCCAAATTCATTAATGACTCATCGATGGCCTTAGCAGGAACATCACCTGGTGGTCCGGCGAAAGTTGCAGTCTTCGCCAGTGGGCTTATGGGTACGATTAACGGAAGTGCCGTGGCTAATGTCGCTACGACCGGGGCCTTCACCATTCCATTAATGAAAAACGTCGGTTACAAGCCTCATTTCGCGGGTGCGGTAGAAGCCGTCGCCTCAACTGGTGGCCAACTCATGCCTCCTGTCATGGGTGCTGCCGCCTTTATCATGGCAGAGTTCCTCAATATCCCGTATAGAAACATTATGATTGCGGCTCTTTTACCGGCCTTTCTCTACTATTTAGCGGTCTTCGTAATGGTGCACTTAGAGGCGGTGAAAACTGGACTATCGGGAATACCCCGCGAACAGCTACCCTCACTTAAGCATGTCATAAAGGAAAGGGGACACCTGGTTTTACCGCTAATCGCCATCATTTACTTGCTCATGAAAGGGGTTACCCCTACATTCGCTGCCTTTTATGGGATTATTATCGCCGTTTTAGCAAGCTATCTCCGTAAGAGCACTCGCATGAGTTTCAAGGGTATTCTTATGGCGATGGAAATGGGTGCTAAGGGGAGTGTTGGAGTTGCAATTGCCACTGCCGTTGTTGGCTTTATTGTTGGCGTTTCTTCACTGACCAGTCTAGGCATTAATCTCGGTGATAACATGGTAGGCCTTGCCCATGGAAGCCTGATATTGACCTTA
Source organism: Desulfitobacterium sp. (assembly GCF_982384815.1). NCBI lineage: Bacteria > Bacillati > Bacillota > Clostridia > Eubacteriales > Desulfitobacteriaceae > Desulfitobacterium > Desulfitobacterium sp. Next base: position 8,240 of record NZ_CEVWNY010000083.1, read on the forward strand.
ATCCTAGCTATGATCACAGCTATTATTTTAGGTATGGGCATGCCTACCACCGCTGTATACATCGTTGGCGCGACGATCATTGCACCGGCTTTAATTAAACTTGGAGTCGCTCCCCTTCCCGCTCACCTGTTTGTCTTCTACTTTGGTAACATCTCTAATGTTACCCCACCGGTTGCGCTTGCAGCCTTTACCGGAGCGGGCATAGCCGGGGCAAACCCCAGCAAGGTCGGATGGGCAGCCGCACGCTTAGCAATAGCCGGTTTTATCATTCCTTTCATTTGGATCTACTCGCCGGCTTTAATCGCCCAAGGCCAACCCATAGAAATTTTATTGGCTGCAATCACGGCATCCGTTGGCGTCATCGCTTTAGCCGCAGCCGTCCAGGGGTATCTCTTGAATAAGACCACAAAACTGCAACGTTTTCTTCTTCTTGCCGGAGCCCTTGGTCTGGTTAAGCCCGGTCTGTTTACTGACATTTTCGGCCTAGCGGTGCTTATTATCGTTTTCCTTTGGCAGAGAAGGACAGCAGATGCGGGATTACCCCAGCCGGTTTTTGCTTCCCCACAGGATAATACACTTGAGAAGCTTTAGGATATTAAGATAGGGGGAGAAGTCAATGCGTTATCTAATGGAGCCTACAGGTGTTGTGATTGTCGGTGCCAGCCAGGATTTTACAACGATCAACGGCAAAATTCTTAAATATTTACTCAAACACGACTATCAAGGAAAAATTTATCCGGTTAATCCGAAATATAAAGAAATCGCCGGAATTACCTGCTATCCATCCGTTGAAGCCTTACCCGAACCCGTTGATTTAGCTTTGATCGCTATTGCTGCGGCTAGGGTGCCAAGTATCCTACAGGATTGCGGAAAGCGGGGTATCAAGCGAGCCATTATCTTTTCATCAGGGTTCGCCGAGACCGGCAATGGAAAACTTCAAGAGGAAATCAAACAAATTGCCCACGAAAACAATCTTCGTATTATTGGCCCGAACTGTCTGGGGATGCTCAATGTTTCATCAGGCCTAATGGCTTCTTTTAGCGGGTCATTAGAAGTAGATAAAGTAAAAGCAGGTCCAGTGGCTTTAGTCTCTCAAAGCGGTGCAGTGGGTTTTATGCTCTTTAACTTATTACAGGAAGCTAGTATCGGGGTAAATTTTGTGATCACTACGGGCAATGAGGTCGATTTAACGGCAGGTGAAGGTCTATCCTATGTCGTTGAAAACCCAAATACCAAAGTAATCATCTCCTATCTGGAGGGGCTTAGGGATGGGGAAAGCTTTAGGCAAACTGCTACTCGGGCAGCCGAGCTGGGTAAACCTATCATTGCTCTTAAGGTAGGGAACTCAAAGTGTGGACAAAAAGCCGCCGCTACCCATACCGCGGCTCTTACCGGATCCAGTGCGGCTTATAAAAGCTATTTCGAGAAAATGGGGATTCTTCAGGCCAATGATAGTGATGATATTATTGACCTAGCTCAAGCCTTCTCAGCAGGGAAATTACCTAAAGGGAACCGTGTTGCAATTGTAACCATGTCTGGTGGCGTCGGTATTTTACTAGCCGATCGTTTGGAAGAGGTCGACCTTCAAGTGCCGGAATTAAGCGCGGGGTTACAAGAAAAAGTAAGGAAAGTCATCCCCCCCTTTGGTTCGGCACTAAATCCGGTTGATGTAACAGCCCAATCCCTAAACCGAGGCGACGAGTTTAAGCAATGTCTGCAAATTCTCCTCGCCTCAGATGAAATTGATATGTTAATCGTCGCAATTACAATGGCTACAGGAAAAATCGCCGAGAAGATCGGCCGTGATATCGCGGAAAGCGTCATAAACACTGACAAACCACTCGTAGTCAGCTGGAGTGTAGGGCAGGTTGCCAAGCCAGGCTTTGACATTCTTCGTGAAGCAGGAATACCTCTCTATCATTCTCCGGCTCGCGCAGCCAAAGCACTGGGGGCTTTATATTCTTATGCTAATTTCTGTGGGAATTGGGTTGCACCGGCTGCCATAGCTAAAAATGAAGAACGGAAGGCTAAAGTCCAAAGTATTCTAAAAGACAGCATTCAAGCGTTGACTGAGCGCGAGACAAAAGAAATCCTTAAATTATATAATTTACCGGTTACTAGCGAATTCCTTGCTTATACTGCAGATGAGGCAGTCAAGCTGGCTAACGCTATGAACTTCCCTGTTGTGATGAAGATTGATTCCCCTGATATTCTACACAAGACTGAAGCCGGTGGGGTAGTTATGAATATAAGCACTGTTGAGGAAGTAGCAGCGGCCTTTGCCAATATTATGAGTAAAGCCAGAGACTATAATCCGCAAGCACAGATTAATGGGGTTTTAGTGCAAGAACAAGTACCACCAGGGGTCGAATGCATTATAGGGCTACAGCGTGACCCGGTACTGGGCCCACAGATCATGTTTGGTCTTGGAGGGATTTTCGTCGAAGTTTTAAAAGATGTTATTCTGAAACCAATACCTATAAGCCGCGAAGATACCTGGGATATGTTGAACAAAATTAAAGGGACTGCCTTATTAAATGGGGTTAGAGGAAGGCAAGCTATCGATAAAGAGGCTTTAGTCGAGATCCTCCTTGGTGTAAGTCAACTGGCGGTTGAGGCTGGAGAAGCTTTGCAAAGTCTTGATATAAACCCTGTCGTGGCTTTTCCTGAAGGTCAAGGAGCCAAGATTCTCGATGGAGTTTTAGTCAGTAAACTAGATTAATTCTCGGTCAATTAGAAAGGAGAGCATCACAATGGTAACAAGAGTTGGGCAGATTATGACACCTCTTTCAGTCTATTTACGGGATTTCCATACTATCGGTGATGCCTTAACTCTATTGAAAGAGATGAATCTACCTGGTCTCCCACTGTTAGATGAACAAGGGGCCTTCAAAGGGCTGATCCTTCGGGATATTCTAAGTACACTTAATATAGAAAACTTTGCTTATACGGACCCTGTATACCGCTATCTTTGCACTAAGTTTATCCCCCTCAAAGAAGAAACCTTGATCGAGAATGTTTGGAATCTCCCTTTTGAAGTCTTCCCTGTTTTCGGTGGAGATCAAGAGATTAAAGGAATTGTCACAAAAATTTCTCTGATGGAAACGTTTTTTAAACGGTATCATTTTCGTTTACAAGAACTCGAAGCCGTATTTAATTCCGCCTCAAGTGCGATTCTATCGATCAACAAGCAGGGAATCATTACCTCTATGAATCCCGCCGCCGAAGGACCGGTACGGGCAAGACCTCAGGAAGCTATCGGTCGGTATCTCAATGACGTCATCATCCCCAGTGGTCTGCTCGAGGTGGTGCAGACCGGTATACCTGAATATAACGTCAAATTTCAAGTCGGTAAACGTAAATATATTACAAACCGGACTCCGATAATTCAAGATGGTGAAGTCATGGGAGCTGTCGGGGTATTTCAAGATATTTCTTATTTAGAATCCATCTCTCAAGAATTGCAGACAGTAAAAAACCTAAATAGCGAACTGGAGATTATTGTAAATTCAGCCTACGACGGCATTCTAATCTGTAATACTGAGGGAGAAATACTTCGCAGTAATTTAGCAGCAAGTCAAATCTTAGAAACCCCGAAGGAAGAACTAAATGGCAAGACTTTTGCCTACTTAATATCACAGGGCTATTTTAGAAAAAATATCGTTTATCGGGTGAAGATGGAGGGGGGATCAGTGAGTATAATAGAAACATCAAACCTTGGCCGATCCCTTCTCCTCACCGCTCATCCCATCTTTGATGACGATGGAAATCTATATCGTGTCGTCGTTAATATACGGGAGATAAGTGGAGTTGTACAGGTGCGTGAAGTCTTTAATAAATCAGAGTTTAAGCTTATTGCCCAGTCTAAGTCTTTCAAAAAAAGTTTAGATCTTGCGAAGAGAATAGCAAATGTTCCCTCTCCAATTATTCTGATTGGTGAAAAAGGGGTAGGTAAATTAAGCATTGCGAAAACAATCCAGAGTTTGGGATCATTTAAAGACAAGGCCTTTTATAGACTCGATTGTAAATTGATCCCAGAAAGCATACTGGAAACTGAACTTTTCGGCGAAAATATATCAACACAGACTGATCGAAATTCAACCGGCCTACTTTATTCCCCCAACCTTGGTGTCCTCTACCTTGAGAATATCGGAGATATGTCTCTTAGACTACAATACAATTTGTTCCACTATCTTCAAAACCAAAGACTCAAAACTTCCCAAAGTCGAAATCCAATTCACTTCCGAATTATCGCTTCATCCAATAAACCCCTCATGGAATATATCAACAAAGGAACCTTCCTCGATGATTTATACTTTCTTTTAAATCCGGTTAATTTACATATCAGCCCCTTGCGCCACCGAAAAGAGGATATAAGGCCATTAATAGGCTACTTTTTAAAACAACTTGCTACTCAGTATAATGAAGAAAAAGAACTATCCCAGGACGCTTTAGAATTCCTCCTTAATTATGATTGGCCGGGTAACGTAAAGGAACTAAAAACTACCTTAGAAAAACTGGTAGTGATAGAAAAATCCAAATTTATTACATCAATTAGTGTGCAACGAGCACTTAATAAAGAAGAAAAGATCCAGAACAAAATCCACGTGAATGACCTAATCCCAATTAAAGAAGCAATTGAATACCTTGAAGAACAACTTGTTACCCTCGCTATGCAAAGGTATGGTAGCACAGTAAAAGCTGCCAAGGCCTTAGGTGTCAATCAATCTACTGTCGTCCGTAAACTTCAACGGATGAGAGCAACGGCTATCATCTAAACTCCTGCAGTGTGCTTCCCGAACGGGTGAAACTACATATTAGTGTGTCAATAACTCCGTCCCCTTGACACATCCTCGACAAATGCAAAAAGACCATCTTATTCAGATGGCCTTTACTCTTACCTGGCAACACGAAAAGCGGTTGAGCTTTTCGCCACACTGCCTCCCATGACGAATACTCCTGCAGTGTGGATATTACTTTCCCAGGTAGGCCGCGCCTCATAGTATGTTTCCCGGGACATAGCGCCAGGCCGCGAAACAGTACACTGTACTGTTTCGTCTGCGGTCCAAGTAAGGCGGCGGGTTCAGTATTATTTTCCCACAGCCCGCACGCCGCGTGAAGACATACTATGTCTTCACGTATCAGCCCTGGAACGAAAGGCGGAAGAGCCTTTCGCCACACTGCGTCCCGAGACGAATACTCCTGCAGTGTGA